>WBXE01000004.1 GCA_008932955.1 Verrucomicrobiota bacterium | reverse complement strand
GTAACTGATCCAGCCGCCCTCGCCAGTCTCGACCGCCACCTCTCCGGCCTCATCGGCGCGGCTCCCCTTAACTCTGAGGTTTGAAAGACCTCAGTCGCCCACGTGGCGCGCGGCGTCAATAAAAAGGCCAGGGCATTTCCCATGGCAGCGCAGAGTCAAGGGGTGAGGGCGGGTGCTAGCAGCAGGCCGCCACTCATGGCCAAGTTTGCCGAGCTTTCCTGCACGGCGAGTCTAACTTTTTCAGGGCTGCTAATATTCGCTGCTAGACGGGGGAGGCACCCTGCAAAGTCGGTTTTGAGTGTCTTCAAGTCTCGGGTCTGAGGCGCCGGCTCGCGGGCTATTTAGTAGCCCAAGCGTTGCCAAATCCGGTGATGACCGTGGACACCATCAGAATGAAAATGGCGGCAAAAACCCATTGCATGGTGCGGCGGCTCACGCCCTTCCATTCGAAGGCGAGAATGCCGCAGAGGGTGCTGAACATGATGACAAAGGCCAGGTGGATCGACCAACTCGAAAAGTCATAGCTGCCCATTTTGGTGGTGCCCATGCCGTAGAAGAAGAACCCCGCGTACCAGATCAAACCGGCAACTATGGCCAGAAAATAATTGGCCTTTATCACCGCACCGCCGTTAGTTGGGCTGGCCCCCTGCGAGTCCTTGACCATGATGTAATCTCCCAGCGATTGGTTGCGCCAGTTGAGCAGCAGACACCACACGCCATTGACTGTGAAGCCGCCTGCCATCACCACAATGAAGACGGGCGCGTTTTTAAAGATATCCGGTGCGCCCATATCCATAGCTACGGCTGCGATGGGCTTACCCCAATTGATGCCGTAGGCAAAGCCCGCACTCATGATGCCGGAGAACGTCGCTACGACGAAACCCTTGATTAGGGAGAACTCCGAGATCGCAACCCCCTTCTGCGCGGCGGTCATTTCCTTTTCCTTGCGGATTCCGGCATAACCGCAAAGACCAATTCCGATGAGACAAACCGCGACGCCGCTAAGCAGCATCCAGCCCGATACGCTGGCAAGGAGCACGCCGAACCTGCCCTCCACCAGCGGCGGAACCAAGGTCCCAAAGGCCGCGCAGTATCCCAGCGCCACCGCCATGCCGAGCGACATGCCGAGATAGCGCATGGTCAAACCGAACGTGAGACTGCCGAATCCCCACATCATGCCAAACAGATAGGCATGTTCCAGGCTTCTGGCGGGACTGTGTTGCAGAACCGTGAGCGGATGCGTGCCGGTTAGAATAGCCACCAACCAGGGGGCCACCAGCCAGGCGGCGCTCCCCTGCACCAGCCAGCCGGATTCCCAGCGCCAGTGCCGGAGCTTGCGCAATGGTACATAGAAACTCCCATGTGCCACTCCGCCGATAGCGTGTAGAAAAATCCCCAGTAATGCATTTGTAGCCATGTTAGTTAGAATAGTTTAGATAGATTGATGGCGTTGGGGTGAGCGATATCATCGGTAATGGCGAGGATGGTATGATCGATGGTTTAGCACAGGCTGCCGGCATCGCGAAAGAGCGCGAGCACGTTTTCCAGCGGGGTGCCGACTTGGATCGCATGGGTGTCATAAGTGCGGGGCGGAGTCATTTCACCCGTTGGCAGTCGGTTCGTCGATCTGAATATTGCATGCGCGGATTTTTTTTCCTTGGGGCGTTGTCGGGGCCTTCCAGGAACAGGATGCGGCAGGTATGTTTGCTGGCTTGCTGTTGCGCAAACGCGGCGCACGGAGCTAGCAGCAGCAAAAAACGCTGCGCTGCGGCGAAAATTAGCAGCGCTACAGCAATCCCCAATCCCAATAAAAGGTGACAAACCGGAATCAGACCAGACCGAGCTGGCGTGCATTCACAATGCTCGGGGCGACGGGTGGCGGAGTGCCGGAGAGGAATGAACGCACGTCGGCCCCGGCGGCGGCGACGGGACGACCGTGGAGGATAGCCGCCACGTTGCAGGCGGCCAAACTGGCCATGCCTTCGCGGGTCCAGCGGGTGGCCGAGGCGATATGCGGAACCATCACCACGTTGTCCAGATCGGTCAAGCCGGGGGCCATGGCCGGTTCGTTCTCGAAGACATCGAGGCCAGCCCTGAAATCCGGATGGCTGCGGCAATGTGTGACCAAGGCGGATTCGTCCACGACGGGTCCGCGACTGGTATTGATGAGGATGGCGTCGGGCTTCATCATGGCCAGGCGCTGCGCCTGAATCAGGTGGCGGGTGTCTGCATCCAGCACGCTGTGGAGGCTCACGACGTCGCACTCTTTTAATAGTTCATCGACGGTGTGAGCGCGCCGACAGGTCAGCGCGGGTTCACCGCGCGCGGTTAGAAAAGCACTGTATGCCTGAACGAATTCCTCTAACTGGGTATTCGGCCGCGGGGAGAAATAAACGAGGTGCATTTTGTGCCCCTCGACCATCATGCGGGCGTAGGCAGCGCCGATGCGGCCGCAGCCAATGACACCGACGGTCTTGCCGTGAAAAAGACTGCCGAGAAACAAGTTGGGCAACCAACCCTGGAATTGACCACCGCGCATGAAGCGGTCGGCCTCGACGATGCGCCGCGCCGCTGCGAATGTTAGAGCCACGGCAATCTCGGCGGTGGTTTCGGTGAGAACGCCCGGGGTGTTGCCCACGGGAATACCGCAGGCGGAGGCGGCCACCACATCGACGTTGTTATAGCCGACGGCATAGTTGCTATAGGCGCGGCCACCGGCCTGTTTGAGGGCGGCAAAAAGCCCGGCGTTCCATGATTCGGTCAGCTGGCCGATGGCGGCATGGCAATGATCGCCGATGAGAGAGATGATTTCCTCGCCTGATAGAATGGCGTCGCCGGTGGCAATTTCGACGCGGCATCCGGCGGCTTGCAAGACCTCCAGCCAGTGGCAGCCAGGCAGGGGTTTGGTTACCACCACGCGCAAGTGGCCAGCGGGATTGACGATCTGGAGCGACGATTGATTCATGGAAGAGGGGGGGAATTAGCTAAACCGGCGTGGTCAGGGATTGGGCATGGCGAGGATTTCCACCTGATGAGGCTTCATCACGAGCGTCTGCTTGATCGCGGCAAAATAGTGCTGCATTCGGCCCTGATGTTCGTTGTCTGCCGGTGCGCGATGGGCATCCGCATATTCATTCTTGATGCTGGAGTCCTCTGCGATGCGAGCATCAGGTTCGACGACGCCGCGAGCAACGCTGCTGTGTGAGCAGAGATCTTTGATCTTGATGGCCTCCCATACAGTTTTTACCTGCTCGGCAATTGGACCGCTGCCCAGGACCACAGCGGCCAGATTCACGCCCCCACTGAGCTCCTCGCTTGAGTACTCGGCTACTTTGGTTCCACTTAGCCGGATCGCGTATCGACCGGATTTCAGGCCGGTGACTTTCAGACGATAGTCGTTCAGCTCATCCAGCACGGGTGCCCATTTCAAGATGCTTTTGGCATCCGCCGGAAAAAACGGCAGGGCCGCGTCCAGTTGGCTAAATTCAATCCTGCCGTCCGTCGCCACCTTCAAGTCCTTGATTTTGCAATTCTGGGATTGGATGATCTCACCGGCTGTCGCGTCGATTTCCACTGAGGCGACGGTGGTCGGGAAGTTCATGCCCTTGAGTAGGCTCCAAGCCATCAGTGCCTGGCCGGGCGGCCCCGGGTACACGGGGTCGCCTCCGCCGATGCGCATTTTCGGGTTGGCAGCGCGGGCCTTGTCGATGGCGGCGAGAAACGGATGGAGCTGATCGATGAACAGCGCATTACCGTTAGTCGCGGCAATCTGCTGGACTCCCTCCGCATACTTTTCCAAAGTCTCATTGTAGCCCTTGATCGCCGGGCCGCCCCCCGCGTCCTCTTTCGGGTTGGGCGTGCACCAGGCCACGCGCACCTTCGCGGCTTTGGCCTGATCGGCGATGCCCTGCATTCCCTCCATGAAGGTCTTAAAGCTAGCCTCTTCAAACGGCTTGTATCCGCCGTCGTGCATACCGTAGTCAATGGTGATTGCCGTCGGGCTGTTAGGAAGCACGTCGCGAGAAAATCGCTTGTTACCGCCGGTGGCGCGGTCGCCATCGATGCCGGCGTTCACAAAAGTGATGTTCCAAGCCGGGAATCGGGTGAGCGTCCAGGCCTCGACGTAGCGGGTGTACAGGCATTGTTCGGTGACGCCGTCGCCCATCATCACCACCTTGTCGCCGTCTTTAAAAAAGAAACCGGCGGCATTGAGAGTGCTGGCCGTGGACAAAACCACGGCAGCAACGAGGGTGGATTTATAACAATTCATCATGGATGGCTGGGGATGGGCTTGCGGCTGACAGCTATTGGCAGGGCCGGGCAGCGGGAAAACTTAGGCCAGCGCAGGAGCCTCAGCAATCACAATATCATTGGCGGTTCATGCGCAGCGGCGGTCACAGACGGGCCGCTACAAGGCTGCTTGAGTTAGGCATCAGCCAGCACAAAAAATGCGTCACAAACGGGCGACAAAAAAAAGCCCGTGGATCGCCAAGGTGCAAGACACTACGGCGTGTCAATATGGGCCGACCCACGCCACGTGGCTGCCGCGTCCTCGCCGCAGTCCGTGCTGGCGGCGTCCTCGCCGCCAGCACCTGCGCACTCAGAACTTGCGCAACACCGTGTCGTGGCCGGAGCATTCGACCGTGGCCGGATGATCAAGGGTGAAGTGGAGACCGCGGGATTCCTTGCGCCGCAGCGCGCAATCCACAATGAGACTGGCGGCAGTGACCAGGTTGCGCAGTTCGAGAATATCGGCGTTGACCCGGTGACCCCAGTAATACTCGCGCACTTCCTTGCCCAAATTGCGCAGCCGCGCCGCCGCACGCCGCAGGCGGTTGTCGGTGCGCACAATCGACACATAGTCCCACATCAGGCGGCGGATCTCATCCCAATTATGATAGATGACCACCAACTCATCCGCCTCGGTGGCATTGCCGGGCTCCCACTCAGGGATGGCCGGGGCGACAGGTGCTGGCTTGTCCGGCGGGCAGCGGCGCAGTATGTGATCCATGGCCAAGCGCGCCATCACATTGCCTTCCAACAACGAATTGGAGGCTAAGCGGTTGGCACCGTGGAGGCCGGTGCAGGCCACTTCGCCGATGGCGTAAAGTCCGCTGATGCCAGTGCGGCCGGCCACGTCGGTGACCACGCCGCCGCATTGGTAATGGGCGGCGGGCACCACCGGTATCGGTTGGGTTTGGCAATCGAGGCCGTATTTCAGCAGGTTGGCATAGATATAGGGAAAGCGTTGCGGCATGAAGCCGCGCGGTTGGTGGGTGACATCCAGATAGACGCAGTCTGCGCCGCTGCGTTTGAGTTCGCGGTCGATGGCACGGGCGACGATATCGCGGGGTGCGAGCGACCCGCGCGGGTCGCTCAGCAAGGTAAAATCCTCGCCCTTGGCATTGATCAGGATGCCGCCCTCGCCGCGAACCGCCTCGCTAACAAGAAACGAGCGGGCCTCGGGTCCCGTCGCCCCGGGATTGTAAAAACACGTCGGATGAAACTGGATGAACTCCATGTTTGCGATGGAGGCACCAGCCCGCCAGGCCAGCGCAACGCCGTCGCCGGTGGCGGAATCCGGATTGGTGGTATAGAGATAGACCTTGCCGCAACCGCCGGTGGCGAGCAACACCCGGTCCGCCCGCAAAATACTCACCTCGTTGGTCTTGGCATCCAACACGTAGGCCCCCAACACCCGGTCATCGGCCACCGCCCCGAGCTTGGCGCTGGTGATCAAGTCGATGGCTACATGCTGCTCCAACAATGTGATGTTAGGCGTGTTGCGGGCCGCCTCAATCAGCGCCCTGGCAATCTTGAGGCCAGTGGTGTCGCGGGTATGTAAGACCCGCCGGTGCGAGTGACCGCCCTCAGTGCCGAGGTCAAACCGCTCTCCCTGCTTATCGAACTGCATGCCGTAGCCTAGCAAATCCTCGATCGTAGCGGCGCCCTCACCGATGATCGTGCGCACCGCCGCCTCGTTGCACAATCCCGCACCCGCATCCAGGGTGTCGGCCACATGGCTCTCGACGCAATCCCCCGGCGAACACATCTCACCAGGCAGCACCGTGGCGATGCCTCCTTGTGCCCACGCGGTGTTCGATTCGTAGGCCCCGCCTTTCATCAATACCACCACCGAGCCGTGCCGCGCAGCCCGCAAGGCAAATGACAAGCCGGCCACGCCGGCCCCGATGACAAGAAAATCTGCGCTCATGCGCCCATGATAGACGCAATCCCCGGCCTGGCAAAGCCTATTTGCCCCCCGTCGGAGGCTGTCGTGGGCTTACTCTCATCCCCACCCTCCGCCGCCGAGTGGGTCGGCCACGCGGCAGAGTGAGTTATAGCAATCATCCGTCTCCACTCCAAGCGCCCCCGCCGCGAAGGCTTCGGCGTCATCGCTGGAGGCAAACTCACCGTAGTTGACCACTACCAATTCATAGAGCACGAGCTGTGGCACCAGCCCCAGTTCAGTCATGCAGAGCGGATGACAATGTTGGCAGTGGTATTTGAGTGACAGGGGCGCCGGCCCCTCGCCAAAACGGCGATCCGCAGCAATCTGAGGTTTTTTCGGAATGAATGGTGACGAATTTTTACCACTGAGCTGCTCATTGCCAGTGAAATATCTACAAATTTCTTGGCAAAGCAGGCCTGCGGTCTATCCTCCGCGCACGCCCGCTGGGTGTTATGGCCATCTGGCAGCCCGCCCGCCATAGCCCCGCAACTCACGCCCCAACACACGCCCATGCCCTCCCCTAACGTTTCCTCAGAAAAGGTGAAGTTCGACCCCACGATCCAGGGGATTGATCCCGCAGCCGTGCACCAAGTCACGCTTGCCAGCGGAGTAAAAATGCCCATCGCGGCGTTTGGAACTTTCCATTCCGACTGGGCGCAGGACTACATGAAGGATGCCACCGTCGAAGCGATCCGTCTCGGCTGGCGCCATCTGGACACCGCCCGCGCCTATGAAAACGAGGAGCTGGTCGGCGAAGCAATTCGCGAGGCCATCGCCAAAGGCTACATCGCCTCGCGCGATGAATTGTTCATCACCGCTAAACTGTGGAACGGCCACATGAGCAAACAAGACGTCGAACCCGCCCTCGACTCCACCCTCAGTGCGCTGGGCGTGGACAAAGTGGACATGTACCTCAATCACTGGCCATGGCCTAACGTCCACACTCCCGGCTGTGCCGGCAACCACCGCAACCCCGATGCCGTCCCCTACATTCACGAGTGCTTCATGGAAACCTGGGGCGAAATCGTCCGCTTGAAAAAAGCCGGCAAAATTGTCGATATCGGCACGTCCAACCACACGCAAGTGAATCTGGAGCTATTGTTTCGCGACACGGATAGTTTCTCGCGGCCGCTGGTCAATCAGATGGAGATGCATCCGCTCTTCCAACAAACCGAGCTGCGCCGCTACATGGAAAACCATGGCATGGTATGCTCCGGATACATGTCGGTGGCCTCGCCGAGCCGCCCTGGCCGCGACCGCTTCAAGGAACACCGCGCCGATATGACCGAACCGCTCATCCAGGCCATCGCCGCCCACAATGGCATATCCCCGGCCAAGGTCTGCCTCAACTGGGCCCATCTGCGCGAAAATAAGTCCGGCGGCTACGTGGCCATGGCGACCCGCTCCGACCGGATCCTCGAGAACCTCAGCGCCGCCACTGCGGATTTTCTAACACCCGAGCAAATGCTCGCCATCTCCGGCGACGGCAGCGCTACACACCCCGGCATCGACGCCAATAACCGGCTCATCTGGGGCCAGGTGTTTCTGTGGCCGGAGGCGCTGGGCGACTGGCGCGTACTGTGGGATGACAGCCAGGTGTTTGAGACCAAGGCCGCCTACGCCAAGTTCAAAAAGTCGTTCCAAGACCACTATCAAGTCTGGCTGGAAACCGCCGTCAAAGCCCCACACTAAAAAACTAACAAATCCATGCAAGAAATAGGAATCATCAACCGCGAGTTGGCCAGGCTGCTCTCAGAGCAGGGTCACGGCGATATGCTCATGGTCGTGGATGCCGGCTTCGCCATCCCCAAGCACGCCGATGTGGTGGATATCTCGCTCACCGAAAACTGTCCGATGGTCATCGACACCTTGCAGGTTCTGAAAAAGTTCTTCTCGGTCGAAAAGCTCATCTTCGCCGACAAGACCCCGGAGGTAAGCCCGAGCTTGTACGACAACATCACAGCCTTGTTAGGCGCGGATATCCCCGTGGAAATCGTCACCCATCCACAGATCAAAGAACTAAGCAGCAAAGTCAAGGCAGTCATCCGCACCGGGGATTTCACCGCGTATGCCAATGTGATCCTGGTGTCGGGTGCCGGCCCCAGGTGGTATTGCGAAAAGTGATTAGTATAATAAATTCCACAGTCAGAACATACCCTATGAAACAAGCCATCATGACCTCGCCCGGTATCATCGAGTACCGCGACGTAGCCCCCCCCGGCCCATTGGCCCCCAACGAAATTTTGCTGAAGATTCAACGCATTGGCGTATGTGGATCGGATATCCATGTCTTCCACGGCGAGCACCCGGCCACCCCCTACCCGGTCGTACAGGGGCATGAATACTCGGCGACGATCGAAGCGATTGGTGCGGCGGTGACCACGGCCAAGGTTGGCCAGCGAGCCACGGCGCGGCCACAGTTGGTCTGCGGCAAGTGCGGCCCCTGCCTGCGCGGCCAGTACAATGCCTGCCAAGAACTCAAGGTGCAGGGGTTCCAGGCACCTGGCGTGGCCCAGGAGTATTTCGTGGTTCCCGAAGACCGATTGGTTGTCTTCCCAGATTCCATGAGCTTTGAACAGGGGGCCATGATCGAGCCGGCCGCCGTGGGCGCACATTCCACCGCCCGCGCATCCAGCCTCCAAGGCAAAAATGTGGTCGTTTCGGGGGCCGGCACCATCGGCAATCTGGTGGCGCAATTTGCCAAACAACGCGGTGCCAACAAAGTACTCATCACCGATGTGATGGATTTCAAACTACAAAAGGCCAAGGAATGCGGCATTGAGCACACCCTCAACATTCTGCACACCTCCTTTAAGGAAGGCGCCGAGGCGGTGTTCGGTAGCGAGGGCTTCCAAGTGGGCTTTGAAGCGGCCGGCGTCCAGGCATCCCTCGACACCTTGATAGGCAACGTCGAAAAGGGCGGCGAAGTGGTCATTCTCGGCGTCTATGCCAAGAATCCCACCATCAACATGTATTTTGTCGGAGAGCACGAGCTCAATGTCTTCGGTTCCATGATGTATCGGCATGAGGATTACATCGAGGCGGCCGCACTCATTGCCCAAGGCCAAATCATCCTTTCCCCCCTCATCTCCAAGCATTTCCCCTTCGAGCAGTTCCTCAATGCCTACACCTACATCGGGGAAAACGCCGACAAGCTCATGAAGGTGATGATCGACCTGTAACGGATTTTGGATTTGCTGCTTGTCGTAGGCAAGCAGGCTTGCTTGGCTGGTGCCCCGATGGCCACCCCTCAAAACATCATAGCACTGATTTACGACTACGATCAGACGCTGAGCCCGCTGTACATGCAGGATGATGTGCTGTTACCAGAGTTTGGAATCGACCCGGTGCAATTCTGGCAGCGCTGCAACGCCCTGGTGCGCAACCAGCAGTGGGACGGCGAACTGGCGTATATGAAATGCCTGCTAGACTACCTAAGTATGGACCGGGTGACCAACGCAAGGCTCACTAGCTTGGGTGCCGGGCTGCGGTTTTTCCCGGGCCTGCCGGAATTGTTTGAAGCACTGCCGGCCAAATGCCTCAGCGCCGAACACGAGGCCGCCGGCATCAAGGTCGAGCACTATATCATTTCCTCGGGCCTCAAAGCCCTGCTAGACGGTTCACGCCTCCAGCCCTACGTCAAAGCAATCTTCGGCTGCGAGTTCGGCGAGGATGCCGAAGGCCGCATTAGTTTTCCCAAACGCGCCATTTCGCACACCACCAAGACCCAGTTTTTGTTTCGCATCAACAAGGGCATGCTCAGCTACGAGCAGGACGTCAATGACCACATGCCGGTGGACTTGCGGCCCATCCCGTTTGAAAACATGGTCTACGTGGGCGACGGACCGACGGATGTGCCCTGCTTCACGGTGATGAACCGCAATGGCGGCCACGGCATCGCGGTGTACAATCCCGAGGACCCCAGCGGCCGCTCGTTCCGCAAGAGCTTCCAACTTTGCAGCCATGCCGGACGCGTCAAACACATCGCCCCCGCCGATTACCGCGAAGGCTCCCACCTCTGGCTGCTGCTCGCCGAAATGGTCCGCGAAATCGCCGAACGCATCCTGCGCCGCCGCATCGATGAGCGCGACCACGCCACGGTGCCCGCCCCGACTTTTTGATCCCCCACCGCATGTCCGACAAGACCCGCTTCCACTTCACCGGCATCTGTGGCACTGCCATGGGCGCCGTCGCCGCCGCCATGCAACAACGCGGCTACACCGTCAGCGGCTCGGACGCCGGCATCTATCCGCCGATGTCGGATTTCCTCCGCGGCGCGGGCATTGTCCTGAGCGAAGGCTACCACGAGGACCACATTCCGGCCGATGCGGAGGTGGTCATCATCGGCAACGCCATTTCGCGCGGCAACCCGGAGGCGGAAGCCGCGCTGGACCGCAAGTTGCTCTATCAATCGCTGCCGGAGTTGCTCAAGGAGTATTTCCTGCGCGGCAAACGCAACCTGGTGGTCAGTGGCACGCACGGTAAAACCACCACCGCATCGATGCTCGCGTGGCTGCTGCGTCACGCTGGACGCGACCCCGGGTTTATGATCGGCGGCCTACCTAGCAATCTTGGCTGTGGCGCGCATTTCACTGATTCGCCCTTCACCGTGTTGGAAGGCGACGAATACGACACGGCATTTTTCGACAAGCGCTCGAAGTTTCTGCACTACCTTCCGGAGTGCGTGGTCATCAATAACATCGAGTTCGACCACGCGGATATCTATGACTCGCTCGACGAAATCAAGCTGAGTTTCCGCCGCCTGCTCAACATCGTGCCGCGCGGCGGCCGCGCCTTCATCAATGGCGACGATGCCAACTGCCTGGCAGTGGCCGTCGGCGCGCCCTGCCCGGTGACCAGCGTGGGCTTTGATGCGGGCTGCGGGCTGCTGATAGAAAACACCAACTACGAGAGCTCTCGTAGTTCCTTCACGCTTGGCGGGGAGGCGTATTCGCTGCGCATGACCGGCGAGTTCAACGTGCGCAACGCGGCGATGGCAGCGGCCGCGGCAGCCTTTGCCGGCTTGAGTGCTGCGGAGATCCGCGCCGGACTGGAAGCGTTTGACGGCGTGGCCCGCCGCCAAGAACTACGCGGCGAGGTCAACGGCATCAGCGTGATCGACGACTTCGCCCATCATCCCACGGCGATCCGCTTGGCGGTGCAGAGCCTGCGCCAGCGCTTCCCGGGGGCCCGATTGTGGGTGCTGTTTGAGCCGCGCAGCAATACGACTCGCCGCGCGATATTCCAACACGAATTGGCCGAGGCCCTGGCCACCGCCGACTGCGCGATTGTCTCCGCCATCCCCGACCTGCACAAAATCCCCGCGAACGACCGCCTCGATCCGCTTAAACTCGCCGCCGATATCACCCGTCATGGCGGCCAAGGGTGGTACCTAACCGAAATCGAGCAAATCTTGCAGCAAGTGACCAGCGCTGCGCGCCCCGGCGACGTCATCGCCGTACTCTCCAACGGCGGCTTCGGCGGCATCCATCAGAAACTTCTCACCGCACTCGAACCAGTGTGAGAGCGTTGCGCTGCCTTGCAAGCCGCTGCGCAGGCCGTGCCTGCGCGCCTGGGGCCGCAGCGCCGATGAAGCGTGACCGCAAAGCCCCTGCCCGCATCTCCATCCGCTATCCTCTACCGGCCTCCTTCACACGACACTTGGCAAGTGTCGTTCCTTGCTCGCCGCTGCCAACCCCACTCCACCGCCGCCAGGCGCTGACCGCGAGCTCTGCGCGTTGCGCTGCGCATTCGCAGAAGAGTGTTCGGCAAGATACCGAACACAGCCGGCGAGACGCCGGCGCTCCCCAATTTCCAGACCACCTCTAACACCCCATGTCCTCCAGCAACTCCCCCACCCCGCCGTCGGACGCTGACCGCGAGCGCCGCGCGCTGCGACGGTCCTTGCTGCGCTTGACTCCGCCGGCACGGGCCGCCGCCGACCTAACACTAGAGCCGCTCTCCTGCTGCGGGCCGAAGGTTCCGGCGGGCGGAACGTGCTGCGGTGGCGGCGCGGCGCGGCGGCGGCCGGACTGGCTGCTGTGGGGCTCGGCCGCGTTTTTCATGCTGGGTCTAGCCGGGCATTTTCTAACTGGCGCGCCGGGGTGGCTACACATTTTCGGACACACCTGTTATGAGATGTTGGTGCGGACGTGGTGGAGCCTGGGTCTGGGGATTGTGGCGGTGGCGGTCATCGGGCGGGTGCCTAGCGAACTGGTAGCGGCGCTACTCGGGCGTAGCGGCAGCCTCAACGGGTTGCTGCGAGCGGTGGCCGCCGGGGTGGCGCTGGACTTATGCAACCACGGGATATTGATGGTGGGAATGAGTTTGTACAAACGCGGGGCATCGCTGGGCCAGACGGTGGCCTTTCTGATAGCCAGCCCGTGGAATTCGCTCTCGCTCACGCTGATCTTGGCCTCGCTGATTGGCTGGGGGTGGATGGGCATGTTCATCTTGCTGTCGATTGGGGTGGCACTCATCACCGGGTGGATTACCGAGCGGCTGGTGGCTGCCGGCCAACTTCCAACGAACCCCAACGCGGTGCTGCTGCCCGCCGGTTACCGCAAGGGCCCCGCCCTGCGCGGCGTGTTGCGATCGTTGAAACCTAGCGTTGAGAATTATTCGCGGCTGGCGATGGAAGGCTTGGGCGGCTCGCGGATGGTGCTGCGCTGGATCTTGTTTGGCTTCGTTCTAACGGGACTGCTGCGGGCTTTTGTCCCTGAAACGTGGTTCGAACACGCATTCGGACCGACTCTCGGCGGGATGTTCCTGACGCTGGTGGCCACCACATTATTAGAAGTTTGTTCGGAAGGCTCGTCGCCGATTGCGGCGGATTTGCTGACCCGGGCGCATGCGCCGGGCAACGCCTTTGTGTTTTTGATGGCGGGTGCCGCCACCGATTACACCGAACTATTGAGCTTGCGGGCCACGACGCTGTCGTGGAAGGCCAGCCTGGCCTTGCCGCTCATCTCCACCCCGCAGGTGTTGCTCATCGGCTGGTTGATCAATCACTACAGCCATTGAATTCCGAACTCCGAGGCCGGATTCTGGCAGTCGGATAGATTAACCACAGATTACACGGATTACACAGATTGAAAGAGGTTCCATTTGCAACTTCTGCGAAGTTGCAAACGGTGAAATATTCAATACCAAAAAATCCGTGTAATCTGTGTAATCTGTGGTTTTCATTCTCATTGCAGGGGTTCAATTTCGGTTTTCGGCTTGAAAAGCCCACGTTTCGGCCTTGCGTCCGGCGCGTTTCCCCCGAATCCTCGGCTGAGCCTCATCATGTCTAACTCTCCAGCCCCATCCCACGCCGCGGCGTTCTTGAAAAAATTCACCGTGCTGCGCAGTGCGCCGCGCGAGTTGTGGATCATCTACGGTGCCTATATTTTGGAAAACCTCGCCTACAAGTGCGGTGCCGCCGGCGTCCTAACACTCTGGCTGTCCTATGATCTGGGGTTCTCCGATGTGAAAGCCGGCACCTGGATCGCCACCTGGTCGGCCATCATGACGCTTATCACCGTGCTGGTCGGCTCGCTAACCGATGCCATCGGCATCCGCCGGACGTTTTTACTGGGTTTCGCCATTTGTCTAACAGCACGCTGCGTGATGATAGTCACGCTCAACCGCTGGCTGGTGCTGCCGTTCGGGCTCTATCTGCAGGCCGTCGGCATCGCGCTGATGGTGCCGGTGATGATTGCCGCGGTGAAAAAATTTTCCAACGCGGCGCAGCGGTCGGTGGCGTTCTCGCTGTACTATGCTCTGATGAATCTGGGCTTTGCCTGCGGTGACGGCATTTTTGACAATGTGCGCGGCTCCGAACGCCCTGGCACCTGGGTTATTTCCCTGTTTGGGCGGACATTCGGCTCGATTGATTTCTCGTGGCTACCGCTGGGTCTAGGTGAACACGGCCACTGGACGCTGCCGATTCTCGGCATGGAATTAAGTTCCTACCGCGCGCTAATTTTTCTCGGAGCGGTATTCACAGTGCCGGGGTTTCTACTGGTTTGGTTTTTCCTGCGCGACGGCGTGGAGATGACCGAAACCGGCGTAACCATCACTCCCCGCCAAGCAAGCGGGCAGCAAGGCGCATCGTGGGCGCTGAACCTGTGGACGAGTTGCAAAGAAACCGCGGTGAAGACCGCCTCAATCTTCGCTGGTCTGTGGCGCCAACCCGCGTTCTATCGATTTCTCATCTTCATGACCCTGGTCGTCGGCGTGCGGATGATTTTCTTCCAGTTGACCTATCTATTTCCCAAGTATGGCATCCGCGAACTCGGGCCCGGCGCGCCTTTTGCGCACATCAGCGGCATGCTCAACTCCGTGCTCATCCTGGTGCTGGTGCCCATTTGCGGGGTGCTCACCCAAAAAGTCACCGCCTATCGGATGGTCACAGTGGGCAGCCTGATCTCGGCCTTGTCGGTATTTTTCATTGCGTTGCCGCCGCGCTGGTTCCAAGCGCTGGCCGATGGCTGGCTCGGCGATGTGTTAGTCCATCAATGGCTCGGGGTGGCAGGCGCGGTCAATCCGCTGTATATCTCGATATTCATGTTCATCGTGTTTCTATCCATCGGCGAAGCGCTGTGGTCGCCGCGCTTATATGAATACTCCGCAGCCATCGCGCCGCACGGCCAAGAGGCGTCCTACATGTCGCTGTCGATGTTGCCATATTTCGGTGCCAAGCTGGTAGCCGGAGCCCTATCGGGTTGGCTGTTGCAGCAATTCTGCCCGGAGACCGGTCCGCGCCATTCTGAGGTGATGTGGATGGTCGTCGGCGGCATGGCACTCATCACGCCGGTGGGAGCGTATGTTTTCCGCAAGCACATCCAAGTGCACGAGGATGGCCGCGAGGAGGCGTGATGATGGAGGCACCGTGGCCTGCGCAACGCCCTTGCCAAGTGGCGAGTGACAGCAATTAGGAAGCGGGGCGCGGAAGCAAGGAGCGCTGGCTTTAGCCGGCGTGTGTCGGCGCTCGAGGAGAAGGTGATAGAGATCGCATGTCGGGCCGCAAGCCGCAGAGGCACTGGCGGCGGGACGCCGCCAGCACAGGCTGCCGCGAGGCGCGGCAACCACATGGCACGCCAAATCCCGGGGTTGCCAGTGGCTGGCAGGCGTGCTACAGGCATGGACATGCGTGCATTGATTTATGGTTTGGCAATGGTTGTGATTCCAACGTGGGGCTTGCTGGCCGCCGATGCCCCTGCGGCGGCGGAATCTGAAAAAAGCCCGGCGCCAGTGAAACCGCTGATTGCGGTGTACGAATTGGCAGGCAAGTTGGTGGAAGGCGGGCAGCACAAGCAATCGCTGCTGGACATGGATGCCTCGCGGCCGCTCACCTTGTTTGATTTGACCAGGAGTCTGGGCCGGGCACTGACAGATTCTGCGGTGAAGGCGGTGCTGCTCGATGCGGATGATGCGGAGCTGGACTTCGCCCAGATCCAGGAAATCCGCAGTCATTTGCTGGCGCTGCGCGAGGCGGGCAAGGACGTGTGGTTGTATAGCGAGCATCTAACCAACGGCATTGCCCTGCTCGGCAGTGCGGCCAATCACTTTGCGCTGATGCCGGAAGCCGATTGCGGCTTCAACGGCATTTACGCGGAAAGCATGTACTACAAGGGTTTGCTCGACAAGCTGGGAGTGCAGGCGGATGTGATTCACATCGGGGATTTCAAGAGTTATGGTGAGGCCTACTACCGCAGCGGGCCGAGTTCTTATGCCAAACAGCAGCAAGAAACCCTCATCACCTCCATCTTTGAGCAACTCGTCGCCCAGGTCGCCAGTGGCCGCAAACTCCCTCCCGACAAGGTGCGCGGTCTCATCGACAACGGTGCCCTAACTGCCGCCGAAGTGGTCTCGGCCGGACTCGCCGACGAGCTTCTCTACCGCACGGAGTTGGTTGAAAGGTTGCACGAGAAGTACGGCAAGGAGGCCAAGTTTGACCGCAAATTCCAACTTCCCGACCTCGACGGGCCGGACCTCAGCGGCTTGTTAGATGTATTCCAATTGATGTTCCACAGCAAGTCAGACGCCGCCAAGTCCAAAAAAGACTACGTCGCGGTGGTCGCTCTGGACGGCGATATTTCCGATGCATCCGTGGCCCCGGTGCGCAGCCAAATCCTCAAATTGATCAAGGACGAACACGCCAAGGCACTGGTGCTGCGGGTCAATTCGCCCGGCGGCTCGGCGCTCGCCAGCGAGGTGTTGTGGGAGGCCGCCGACCAGTGGAAACGTGCCAAGCGGCCGCTGGTGGTGTCGATGGGCGGCGTGGCGGCCAGCGGCGGCTACTATGTCGCCAGCCCCGCCGACCGCATCTTTGCTGAACCAGGAACCATCACCGGCTCTATCGGGGTGGTCGGCATGAAATTTGTTATCGGAGGGGCCTTGGAAAAACTTGGCATCACCACCGATGCGATTCAGCGCGGTAAGAATGCCGGTGCCATGAGCATAACCCACGAGTACTCCAAGGAAGAGGCGGAGATGATTCGCAAGTCGATGACTGCGGTTTATGCGACCTTCAAAAAACGCGTTACCGACGGGCGTGGCAAGGCGCTGCAAGGCGACCTGGAGGGTTTGGCCGGCGGCCGCGTCTATAGCGGCAAAGAGGCGCTGGCCATCGGCCTGGTGGATGAACTCGGCGGCCTGCGCGAAGCCATCGTCCACGCCAAGCGGGCCACCAAACTGCCCAAACTTGAGGTGCGCCTGTTGCCCGAACCCAAAAGCCCCATCGAGGGGCTGTTTGCCAAACCCGACAAGGACGAAACCGAGATCATCCGCAGCGGGGCCGCTCCGTCGCTGCGCCTGCGCCAGGTAGTCGCCAGCGGCGGCCTCCTCGACGCCCTGCCGCCAGCCGCCCACGCGGGAGTCGAGCGGCTTGCCGGGCGCATCGAGGCGTTCAGGGCCTCGCCGATCCTGCTGCTGGGACCGGAGCTCAACTTGCGCTGGTGATCCGGTGCCAGGGCTTGGAATGTGGCCCGCGCTCCGGGCTGAGAGATTGAGCTCGCCGGTGGTGGGGACACCCGTTATAATCGGGGCATGACACTTGGCACGATCGGCTGTGGAAAAATGGGCAGTACTCTCATCGCTGGGGCCATCCGCGCTGGCCTCGTCGCGCCAGAGCAAGTCCTCGGATGTGACCCGTTGCCCGCCGCGCGTGAAGCCTTCACCCAGCTCACCGCCGCCGGGACCACCGCCTCCCCGGCGGAGCTCGCCGACGCCTGCGAGGTCATCTTACTCTGCACCACGCCAGCGCAAGCTGCGGCGGCGCTGCGGGACGCGGCACATGCCGCCGCCGGCCAACCGCGGCTGGTCATTTCCATCGCTGCAGGCATCACTCTGGCCGCCTTGGAAGCCGCTAGCCCGGAAAATTTCCGCGTCATCCGCGCCATGCCCAACACCCCGGCGCTAATCGGCAAGGGAGCCGCCGCTTATTGCATCGGCACGCGAGCGACGCGTGCCGATGCGGTCACCGCAGGCTTGCTGCTGGGAGCGGTGGGCCTCGCCATGGAAATGCCCGAGCGTTGCATGAACATGGTCACCGGGCTATCGGGCAGCGGCCCGGCCTATGTGTACGTAGTCATTGAAGCTCTAGCCGACGGTGGGGTGTTGGCCGGTCTAACGCGTGCGGAGGCCCTGAAGCTGGCCGCGCAGACGGTGCTGGGAGCCGCCGCGATGGTGCTGGAAACCAACGAGCACCCCGCGGTTCTCAAAGACAAAGTCACCTCCCCTGGTGGCACCACCATCGCCGGCGTCGCCGAACTTGAGCGGCTCGGCCTGCGCCACTCGCTCATAGCTGCAGTGAGTGCCGCCACCCGCCGCGCCGAGGAACTCGGCAATGCGTAAGCCTGCGCAACTCTAGTGACTGCCCCTGCGCACCTTGCGGACAAAGGCGTTCATTTCCGCTTCGCGGGCTTCGATAAGCTCCACGAGTTTGAGCTGGGTGCGGCAGCGGTCGAGATTGTGGTTGGGCCGGTGCGTCTTGAAATAGACGTCGCCCTCGATGTGGTCGGTTAGGAAACGAATGCCCACTTCCAAGGTGATCAACTTACCGGCGAAGGCCAAGTGGTCGATTTCCGCTTCGTTGATGAACGAGCCGGCCGAGTCGAGATACCCTTCGACGAGCGCCTCAAACATCGGCATCTGCATTTGCACCTTGGACAAATCCGTCTCATCCTCGGCCGCCGGACTGGTGGCCGTGCGTACTAGATCACCAAAGTCATAGAGCGCCAAGCCGGGCATCACCGTATCCAGGTCGATCACGCACACCGCCTCGTCGGTTTCCGCGTCGATCATCACGTTGTTAATCTTGGTGTCGTTGTGGGTGACGCGCATCGGCAGCAAACCCGCGGCCATGCCATCGAGCAACACGCTCGTTAGATTTTCGCGCTGGCAGATAAAATCGAACTCGGGTCGCACTGCCGCGAGGCGGCCGAGCGGATCGGCGGCGGCCACCTCCATCAAGTGCTCGAAGCGCTTGCGGGTATTGTGGAAATCGGGGATGGTTTCGCGCAAGGTCGAGGCATCGAGGTCGCTGACCAGATCCTGGAACGAGCCGAAGGCGCGGGCCGCCTGATAGGCCTGGCGGGTATTTTCGACGATATCGTAAGTGACGCAGCCCTCGATGAAATTGTAACAGCGCCAGACGCCGCCGGCGGCATCTTCGATCCAAGCATCGCCGCTGCGGGCGGGGTAGAGGTTGAGGGTTTGGCCGCCGAGGTCC
Organism: Verrucomicrobiota bacterium; assembly: GCA_008932955.1. Lineage (GTDB taxonomy): Bacteria > Verrucomicrobiota > Verrucomicrobiia > Verrucomicrobiales > Akkermansiaceae > Luteolibacter. Next base: position 12,184 of record WBXE01000004.1, on the reverse strand, counting down.
TTTTTGACGCGCAACACCTTGTCGTTGATATGGCGGGTGACGCGCTCCACGTTGTGCATCACCACAAACGGATCCTTGAAAACGTTGCGGTTGATCAATTGGAAGATATAGCGCCGCAGTGTGCCATCGGCCTGGCGAAAGGTGCCGGTGTAGGTGCTATTGATGTGGCCGCTGTCGATTTCCCCGCCGCCCACAAATTCCCCCTGCACTGCGAATTGTTTGCCGATGACAGCTACCAGGTGCTGGACCTGCGGATCGTTTTTTTGCAGTGGCGTGGGGAAGGCTGACATAGAGGTGGGTGGGTTGAGGCGCAAGGCTAGGCCGCGCGAGCGACTCGTGGCAAACCGGAATTTCTTGCCCCGCAAAAAATTCCGCTTGAGCTTGGGCGGTGGAACGAGCAGTCTGCCGGGGCAAATCTCATGGTCAGCCCTACCACCACCTTAGAAACGGCCTACGATTCGAAGATCGAAGGCAACGTGATTGTCACCCGCGTAGATGCAGCCATGAACTGGGTGCGCAAAAACTCGCTGTGGCCCATGCCCATGGGCTTGGCCTGTTGCGCAATCGAATTGATGGCCACTGCCTCGTCGCGCTTTGATATTTCGCGCTTTGGGATGGAAGTGATGCGTTTTTCGCCGCGGCAAGCTGACGTATTGGTGGTATCCGGGACGGTTACCTACAAGATGGCGCTGGCGGTGAAGCGGATCTGGGACCAGATGCCCGAGCCGAAATGGTGTTTGGCGATGGGGGCCTGTGCGTCGAGCGGGGGGATGTATCGCAGTTATGCGGTGTTGCAGGGGATCGACCAATTAATCCCGGTAGACGTGTATATTTCCGGGTGCCCGCCGCGGCCCGAAGCCTTGATTGCCGGCCTGATGCGCTTGCAAGAAAAGGTGGATACCGAGCACGCACTGTTGGACCAGAAACGCAGCATGCTGAGCTAATCCGCCCGCTGAGCCGTTCACCACTCACTTAAAAATACCTGCATGGCCGCCGCTGATGACATCAAATCGCTCCAAGACACCTTCGCCGGAAAGGTGCTGGAAACCGTGGAATTCCGTGCTGAACAGACCGTGCGGGTGAGCTTGGATGCACTGCACTCGGTGCTGGCAAAATGCCGCGATCATTTCGGCTACGAAATGCTCTTGGATATTTCCGCTGTCGATCACCTCGGCGAAGAGCCGCGGTTTGAGGTCGTTTACGAATTGGCCACGCTGGATGATTCCAAGCACCTGCGGGTCAAGGTCAAGGTGGCCGAGGACGCAACGGTGGCCAGCGCGGTGGATTTGTGGGGTGCGGCGGATTGGCATGAGCGGGAGGTCTGGGATTTGATGGGCGTTGGCTTTGCTGGTCACCCGAATTTGCAGCGGATTCTGATGTGGGAGGGCTACCCGTATTTCCCCTTGCGCAAGGATTTCCCACTGGCTGGTCTTCCCACCGAGATGCCCGATGTCGCCTTCAGCGGTGTGGCCCCCATGGAAGGCGGCCCATTTGTCGCTAGCGTCGGCGCACCCAACACGGTGCTGCGCGAACCGCGCTCACACGCCGCGGATTGAGTCTCCCGACTAACTTGAAGATTTACCGCAGAGCGCAAAGGTGAATGCCATAACATTCATAACTCTTTTTTTCGTGTATTCCGTGCAATCCGTGGTTTCTGTCGTCCTTTCTAGCACCAGACTCTAACTGTGCATTTCCCTCAATTGGCGCACCCATGCCGCGGCCTGGCTCAAGCCCGCTGGCCGTGGGTGATTGCCGCGCTGATCTTGGCCATTCATGGGCTGGTGGCTTGGGCGGGCGGACCGCAGCACATCCCCCAGTGGTATCTGGCGCTGGGCTTGCGGCGGGAGGCGGTTTTGGATGGCGCGCTCTGGCAGGTATTGAGCTACGCCTGGCTGCACGGCTCTTGGCCCCACGTCATCACCAACGCGCTGTGCGTGTTGGCGCTGGGCAGCCGAGTTGAACAAATCCTCGGCAGCCGCGGGTTTTTCACAGCCCTAGCCGCCGGGGTCGTCGGCGGAGCTTGCGGCCACTTGCTGCTGGCTGACGGAGGCCACGATGCATTCCCGCTGGTCGGTTTGTCCGGGGCCTGTGTGGCTATGCTACTCATTATAACCACGCTCTCGCCGCAAGCACGGATGTTCCCCTTGCCCGTCTCCGGGCGCAGCCTCGGCCTTGGCGTGCTCAGCGCGGCAGTACTGCTCGCCTTGGCCGACCCCAAGCTCGGTCTGCCGGGCATCGCCGCACTCGGGGAGACGCTCGCCGCCCACGGACTGCAATGTTGGTTTATCATCGGTCACGCCTGCCATGTCGGCGGCGGCGTGGCAGGCTACGGCTACGCCAAATGGATTCTGCGCCCCGGCCCTACGCTCAAAGGCCTGCGCCATGAACGTCAGCGCCGCGAGGCTCAGAACTCCTAACCTCCGTGAAGAGAGCTAGGGCCCGTTTCAGTGAAGATGGCAACGCAGCTGAAATGGGCTGTAACGGGCTCTGTGAGCGCCGATGCGCATGACATGCATTGGCTCATCATGGCCAGCGGTGGTCATAGACCCGCCGCTACAATGCGATAGATATTCTTGCGCGGCTTCTAACGATCCGCCGGGCTCCGGCCCTCTTTCTGGCCGCGACCTTCACCGCGACCTTGAGTGGCAGCCGCCGGCGCCTGGTGCTGAGGTGCCGCACCGGCGGTTCTTGGCAACGCCCCTCCTTGATAGGCCGGCGTGGCTGGCCCGTGCCGCGGGTCGGCAGTTTGAACGCCGGCGCCTTGTGGATTGGCCCGGCCTGTCGGGTTATTGTAGTTGCCAGGCTGGGCCGCCGGGTAACGGGCCGCGGGGCTAGCGCTGCGGGCCTGGTAAAATCCACTCGGTGGCGGGCTTGGATAGCGGGTGGCGGGCTCATGGACTGAGGAGCTGCGCGGGTAAGGCGCTGATCTTTGTTGGAATTGCGGCTGGTTTCTGGCAGCGAATGGCTGTTGGTGAACTTGGTGCGCCCAACCGTAATTGGAACTGCGATAAGCCGCCTCCCGGTTGTGGTAGTTGGACAAGGTAATGCTCGTCACGCGGGATGGCGGCGGGCAGTACGAGCGATTATACCCGTAAGGATGCGGCACACCGACGACGAGCAGCGGCCGGTAACCCACCGGGTAGTAGCCATACAGGTAGGGATCATAATAGCAGCGGCGTTGGTAATCGTAGTAGCAATAAGAATATGGGTCATAGCCCCAGCGCGGATTCCCCGTGCTGATAAACAGCGAAGTGGAAAAACTACTGCCGCCGTAGCCGTAACCTTCCCCATAACCGGCACCGCCGTCGTAGCCGCCACTGGACGATCCACCCGCCAAGTAGTTCGGATCATAGGCACAAGAGCCCAAAACCAAGGCTATCGCGGCACCGCACCAACAACGAAGATGTTTCTGCATGACAATGCAACGTAGCCAAGCCACGTCTCTATTCAAAAAACCAAAGATTTTTTTTCACTGGAATGTCGCCTGTGGATTGACATGAGGGCTGGCTTTGGCATTTCCTCGGGCGGCTATCTCAATTTTTCATGCACACTCCCATTCTTGTCACAGGTGGAGCCGGCTACATCGGCTCGCACACGGTTCGTTTATTAGCATCGCAGGGTTGGCCCATCGTGGTACTCGACAACCTCGCCTACGGCCACCCGCAGGCCATCATTGATCCGGGCGTGGAGCTGGTCATCGGCGAAGTCGGCGACCGCGAACTGCTGCGGGAGCTCTTTACCAAGCACCGGTTCGGCGCGGTGTTGCATTTTGCCGCCTACGCCTATGTCGGCGAATCCGTTACCAACCCCCTCAAGTATTACCAAAACAACACGGCCGAGCCGATCAAGCTGCTGCAGGTGATGCAGGAGTTTGGCTGCCAGGTGTTTGTGTTTTCCTCCACTTGCGCCACCTATGGGGTGCCCGACGCTCTGCCCATCACCGAGGCCAATTCCCAGGTGCCGATTAATCCTTACGGCCGCAGCAAACTCATGGTCGAGTGGATGCTCGCGGATTGCGACCGGGCCTGGGGCTTGCGCAGTGCCTGCCTACGCTATTTCAATGCCAGCGGCTGCTCGCCAGACGCCCGAATCGGTGAGGATCATGATCCCGAAACCCACCTCATTCCCCGGGTTCTGATGGCCATCACCGGCGAAATCGACCACCTCGAAGTCTTCGGCACCGATTACCCAACACCCGACGGCACCTGCATCCGCGACTACATCCACGTCGAGGATTTGGCCGATGCCCACGCCCGCGCCCTCGATCACCTAGCCGCCGGCGGGGCCTCTCTCCAATGCAACTTGGGCACCGGCGTCGGCGTTTCAGTCAAACAAATCATCACCGCCGCAGAGGAAATCACCGGCCGAGCCGTCCCGGTCAGCTACGGCCCCCGCCGCCCCGGCGACCCTCCACTGCTGGTGGCCGATCCAAGCTTCGCCAAGCAGCTCCTCGGCTGGGAAGCCACGCGCAAAGATATCCGCGAGATGCTCCGCCCCGCTTGGCTGTGGATCAACGGCCCACGCCAGGGACGCTACCCGGAAAAAAAATCATCGTAATTGCCATGGATTGACGCTAGCCATTGCCTTTTGCCAGCAATCCGCCATCTTTTCTTCAAACCCTCCGTTCAAGTCATGCGCTTCACTCAACCCACCGCTTGTCCCACACCGCATCACGCTGGCTTCTCCCTGGTTGAGTTGCTGACGGTTATCGCCATCATTTCGGTGCTCATGACCGTGGCGACGGTCGGCATCGGCGGCCTGCTCGCCGGCAAAGGCGTTACCACTGCGGTGTCCACCACGGAAGCGGTGTTTGCCGAGGCCCGCAGCCTGGCCATGGGCAAACTCACCAATGCCGCAGTGCTGGTGAGCATCCAAGATCCGACCAACATGGACACTTACCTGCGCCGTTTGGTGGTGGCCTACAAGGAAGTGGATCCAGTCACCAACCTGCAAAGCAGTGATTGGACACTGGCCAGTCGCGGCGTCACCCTCCCCGATAAAGTCTATTTCAGCCAGACCCTCAGTTCCAAGGACCACAAAAATGGCGGTGGCAGCGTCGCTAAAGTAGCCCTCAGCGGCAGCAATGTGAAACGCGACTACCAAGGCCAATACCTCATCTATGAATTCAATGCCGAGGGCATCTGCACCACTCCCGGTGCCAGTTTCATCATCGGCACCGGCAGCCGCTCCGCCGCCAGTAACGAAACCCGCCCGCGCCTGATTAAATCCTCCAAGCGCGACTTCGGTGGCTTTATCATCTGGCGCAACGGCAGCACCTCGCTATTCCGCGACCCCCTGCAAATCCTCAAAAACAGCGCCAGCCTCACCTTCTTCTAACCCATGACCCGCCCCCACCCCGCACGTCTCTCCGGCTTCACCTTGCTGGAAACCGTCATCGCTATCGGCGTGCTCGCCGTGCTGCTCACCGCCTTCATGTACGCCTTCGGTCCGGCCATGTCCGGCATCCGCCACTCCATCAATATCCAAGAAGCCGACCGCCTAGCCTCCACCTTGGAAAGCGAACTGACCACCCTGCGCAGCGGCCAGCAAACCGCCGCCATCAAGACGGGCTTCGATAAATCATTCCAGTGGATCATTCAAGCCAACGAGCCCGCCACCGCGCTCTTTGTCTATCAATATCGTGGCAACCCGAGCCAACGCCGTGCCGATGGCTCCCTGCAACCGGTCAGCGCAACGAGCGGCGTCGCCGGCAAGGATTACCTCGTCGTGCCCATGCTGCGACAACTCAGCGACCCCTTGTTGGCGCAGGACCTCAACGCACTGCAGGGCGTCGTGTTCTACGTCAAGTGTACCCAGCTCATCTACAGCAAGGGCCAAGGCCTCAGCCCAGGCACTGCTGGCAGCATCAGCGATCCACAGGATGGAACCCTAGCGAGCAAGGGCGACGACTACAAGCAAGCGGTCATCGCTTTCGCTGCGGACTTCTACAGCATGCCTGCCAACAATCAGGCCTACTTCACCGGCTCGAGCTTCAAAAATAACTTTAAAACGCACAAAAAGCCCCTCTTTACCCGCAATCTGGCCGTGCGCAGGTAAGCCCCTCCCGTTGGTCCCACGTTCATGAAAACCTTCTGCTCCCAGCCTCTTCGTCGTGGCTTCACTCTCGTGGAGTTGCTCATCGCCATGGCTATCACCACCATCATTGCCTCGGTGCTCATATCGGTGACCGCAGTGGCCATCGACTCGTGGAACCGCAGCCGCGCAGAACTGCGCGCTTCCCGCCAGGCCAAATACATGGTCGACTCCATGGCCAAGGATTTCGAAAGCCTCGTCACCCGCAGTGGCAACAAGTTTGAATGGCTCTCTGCCAAAACCGCGACCCCCCTCCCCGGCTCCAATCAGCAGAAAAGCGCCAACGCCTCCAAACTCATCTTTTTCACCGCCGCGACCGACCGCTACGACGGCAAGATCAACAGTGCTGATGACAAGGGCGGCGACGTCTCCTGCGTGGCCTATGACCTCCAATACAAGGACCCTATCGACGGCAGCAACAGCAGCTTTTCCACCTTTACCCTCAACCGCTTGCTGGTCAACCCCGACCAAACATTCAACAACCTCCTCAGCCAAGCTGAACTCGAACCAGCCTTTCAAAGCTACAGCCCACAGCTCATCGATCTGAAAAACTTCGTCTGTGAAAACATCTATCAATATAGCGTCACCTTTTACATCGCAGTAACCAAAAACCCTGGCACCGCCACTGCCACCACCCTCAATTTACCAGTGTCCATCGGGCCCACCGATGGCAACGGCCGCATCGTCGACTTCCGGATTCTGGGTAGCGGCATCCAACTGGCGGCAAGCCCCACCTCAGACGTCACCACCGACGAATTGAAGGCCGGCCGCGTGACCGCAGTGGAAATTTCCCTCACCGTCATTTCAGACTTTGGGATACAACAATTGCGCGGCGAAAAAAACCTAAGAGGCAATAACATGCTCAAGTTCATGGCCAAAAACTCCTTCCAGTATTCCAAGCGCGTGACCCTGCCGTGCATGTAATTCCGGCTATGCCTTAGTCTCGCCGCCACATGGCGGTCTGGTCAGAGGCCATTGAGCCAGGTCCAGCGACAATTAAGAATTCCACTTGGCATGGCTAGCTCATGTGCGATGCGGGCAAGGTGCCCGCATCACGTGGACCTGGCATCTTGCCCGGTTGCCCATACTGCGAAAAATCAGGGATCTAGCTCCTTGTTATAACTCATTGCTCATTCGTGAAATCCGTGATTTCCATTTCGAAATCTAGCAAAAGAAGGCGGCATGACAAGGCCGCTTGCCACCCACTTAATTACCATTGACACCCTCCACCATTCGTCACTATATCGCCTGCCACGATAGCTGAATTAAGCTTCATTTTGACCAATGATTTGCCTCAGCCTCATTAGCTGGCTAGACCAGGCTCATAGCGCGATCGGTTGAAGGCACAGAGAAATATCCACATGAAAATGACCCATACCATTATTTGCGGAGTGACCGCGCTGCTGATCATGCACTCGCCAGTCATCCAGGCCGGCGGGACTGCCACAGATCTAGCGCCGGCGACTCTCCGCTGCGAGTATCGGCAAAATCCTCTGGGAATCGATCCTGCCAAGCCACGGCTGTCATGGACGCTTGCCGCTGTGCGCTTGAAAAACGCCGATTCTGGCAGCACTCCATCAGTCCTTGCTGACCAGCAAGCTGCCATGCCGCGTGGGGTGGAGCAAACGGCATATCAGATTCTGGTGGCATCCACTCAGGAGCTGCTGAAGCAAGATGCTGGGGATTTGTGGGACAGCGGCAAGGTGACCTTGGCGCAGAGTAACCAGATAGAGTACGCGGGCAAAGCTCTCGTCTCACAAACCCGGTGTTACTGGAAGGTTCGGGTGTGGGCCCCGCAGGCGACGGCGTGGAGCGAACCTGCGTCTTGGACGATGGGCTTACTCCAGCCTGAAGACTGGAAGGCTAAGTGGATTGGCTATGACGCGGCTTACCAGCATTCGCCGGAGGCGGCCGCGGATGACAGGCTATTCAACATTCATGACCTCAAGTGGTTGAGGCTTCCTGCAAACAAGGGCAAGGTGAGCGTCAATACCTGTTTCCGCAAGCCGTTCAATCTGCCATCCGATCGCAAAGTCAAGCGTGCGACGCTGGCTTTATCGGCTTACAACTATTGTGATGCAGCCATCAACGGCACGGCCATTGGCTACGGCGCCCACTGGGAACGCACCGCACGTTTGGATGCCACCCATGCCTTGCATCACGGAGCCAACGTGCTCACTCTCACAGCAGGTCATACCGATCCATACATGCCAGGCGTTACCGGCCAGCTGGTAATCCAGTTTGAGTCCGGCGATGATATGACAGTAGCGACGGATACCACATGGAAGGCAACCCAGGAGCCTGCCGCCGGATGTGACAAACCAGGTTTCGATGATTCGACGTGGTCGGTTCCGGAGGCGGGAGGATCACCTGCAGGTGGCGGGCCGCCGCTAGCGGACCTGGAGCGAATCCCCGCGCCCTATCTGCGCAAGGATTTCACGGTGGATAGGCCGGTGAAGCGTGCCATGGTGTACGTCACCGCGCTGGGCACCTACGAGCTGCGCCTCAATGGCCAGCGGGTGAGCAAAGATGTTTTCGCGCCGGGTTGGACGGAGTTTCGCAAGCGGGTGCATTACCAGACCTATGATGTCACCTCGCAGGTGGCAACAGGTGCCAATGCCATCGGAGCCATCCTCGGTGATGGTTGGTATGCCAGCGACCTCGCTCATCTCTGCCGCCGCAATGTCTATGGTGGCAAGCCGCGCTTCCTCGCCCAGTTGGTCATTGAACGGGCGGATGGCAGCACCCAAATGGTGACCAGTGATGCCAGCTGGAAAGCCTCTTACGGCCCGATCCGCCATGGCGATATCATCATGGGCTGCGAGTACGATTCACGCTTGGAAATGCCAGGCTGGGACAAGGCCGGATTCAATGACGCTAGCTGGAAACCGGTGCTGGCAAAGGCAGCGCTGGAAGACGCACAGACTATGCGCATTCAAGCCTCGGTGGCCGATCCGTCGCAAGTTGTTAGCGAGCTTCCTGCTATCAAGGTGTCGGAGCCGCGTCCAGGCTGCTGGACGTTTGACCTCGGCCAGAATATGGTCGGCTGGGTGCGCCTGAAAGTGCGCGGCAAGGCGGGTCAACGCATTACGCTGCGCCATGGCGAGATGACCAACCCTGATGGCACCATCTATACCGCCGCGTTGCGCAGTGCTCCGGCCACCGACTTTTTCACCTTATCGGGTAAGGGCGAACAGATCCTTGAGCCGTATTTCACCTTTCATGGCTTCAGATATGTGGAAGTTAGAGGACTCACCGGCAAACCGGATCTCGCCGCGCTAACCGGTCTGGTGGTGCATACGCCGATGCGGCGAACCGGTAATTTCGATTGTTCCTATCCGCTATTGAACAAGCTCTACAGCAATATCATCTGGGGCCAGAAGGGCAATTATCTTGAGGTTCCGACGGATTGCCCCCAACGCGATGAGCGGATGGGCTGGACCGGCGACACACAGTTTTTCGCAGCCACCGCCGCCTATAACTTTGATGTGGCAGCATTCTTCAGCCGCTGGCTGCAAACCTGCGAGGACGATCAGCAGCCCGACGGCTCATTTCCACATGTGGTGCCCGACATCATGGGGGGGGGCGGCGCCACCGCCTGGGGTGACGCCGCGCTGCTATGCACCTACAATATTTACCGTGCTTACGGCGATACCCGTATCATCGCAGATCGCTTCGCGGCCATGCAGCGTTATATGCAATGGCTCGACGGCAAAACCAAGGATGGCATTTCCAAGGTGGGCGGCTTTGGCGACTGGCTCAATGCCGGGGGCGGGGCCAGCGCCAACGTCATCGACACCGCTTATCACGCACATCTGGCGCGCATCATGGCGGAAATGGCCGGGGCCATCGGCCGCGATGCTGACGCGGCCAGTTATGCCAAACTGCATGCCGAGGTGAAGGCGGCATTTGCGCGGGAATTTCTCCAAGCCGACGGTTCGCTCAAGGGATGCAGTCAGACGGGTTATGCTCTCGCCTTCTCTATGGACCTGCTGCCGCCTGACCGGCGCGAAGCCGCCGCCGTGAAATTTGTCGATGAGGTCAAGCGTTTCAACTGGCACCTAGCGACCGGGTTTATCGGCACGCCGCGGCTGCTGCCGGCCTTGAGCTTGGCCGGCCGCGATGATGTGGCGTACAAATTGCTGCTGACCGATACCTATCCATCGTGGCTGTTTCCGGTCAAGAATGGAGCTACGACGATGTGGGAACGCTGGAATGGCTGGACACCCGACAAGGGGTTCGGCGATATCGGGATGAATTCCTTCAATCATTACGCCTTCGGCGCGGTCGGCGAATATCTCTACGGCGGCGTCGGCGGCATCCAAGCCGCTAGCCCAGGCTATAAGACCATTGTCATTAAGCCGGCAATCGGTGAGGGCTTGACCTGGGCCAATACTGCCTTCGACTCGATCTACGGCCGTATCGTCAGTAACTGGAAGCTTGATGGCACAGCTCTAACCTTGAGCGTCGTGATTCCACCTAACACAACGGCCGAGGTCCACATCCCAGCGTCCCATGCCGACGGCGTAACCGAGTCAGGCAGACCCGCCGCCACAGCCGACGGAGTGAAATTCTTGCGCATGGACCACGCAGCTGGCGTTTTTGCTGTGGGCTCAGGCATCTACAGGTTCCAAGCCACGCTGCCAGCCGACGGCCATTGATTCACGCGAACAAATTGCGCTCCCGGTGCAGCGCCCGCCCGACCTGCAAACGGGCGCGCTGGCGCCAATTTTTGCACTTCCGCGAGGCCAGCGATCTAACAGGTGGAATTGCTGGGTGCTTGGATGGGCACAGAGCGATGCAGACGTGACAGAGCCAGGTGGCAGTTTACAGCAGCGGCAAATGCGGGTGAATATCCCCGTCCAGCGGCGAACTCTCACCAGCCAAATGCCGCAGCAGTGCTGCAAAACCGATCATCGCCGCGTTGTCCGTACACAAGTTCGGGGCGGCCAGCACTAACTCCAAGCCGGCCCGCCCGCAGGCCTGCGCGAAAGCCTCGCGCAAGGCTTGATTGAGGCTCACCCCGCCGGAGAGCGCGATGGTGCGGCGGCTACAGCGCTGGGCGGCAGCCAGGGTTTTGGCGACTAAAATCTCGATGACCGCCTGTTGGAAAGAAGCCGCCACATCGACCACACTCACCTGGCCGAGCTCCCGCTGCAGCGTGTAGAGCACCGCAGTTTTCAACCCTGAAAACGAAAAATCCAGATGCGCTTCGTGCAACATGGAACGCGGAAACGCATACGCCCCCGGATTGCCCTCGCGGGCACAAATCTCGATCTCCGGGCCCCCGGGATATGGCAAACCTAACATTTTACCAACCTTGTCGAAGGCCTCACCCGCAGCGTCGTCTCGGGTGCCCCCGAGTTTCAGGTAACGGCCGGCATCCGCCACGTCCAACAACAACGTGTGGCCACCGGACACGATCAAGGCCACGTGTGCCGGCACCTGTGTTGCGCCTACAAACGGCGAGAGCAGGTGCCCTTCCAAATGGTTGATGCTCAGAAACGGCCGCCGCGTCGCACAGGCCAGCGCCTTCGCCGCAGTGCTGCCGATGAGCAGCGACGACGCCAAGCCCGGACCCGTGGTCGCAGCAAAGGCATCGATATCGCCCACCCTCACGCCAGCCTGCTGCAAGGCTTGCTCGACGAGGGCATGCAAATGCAACGAATGGTTGCGCGAGGCGAGCTCGGGCACCACGCCGCCGAATTGCCGGTGCAGCTCGATTTGTGAGGCGACTACCGAGGCGAGCACCTCGGCGGCACAACCGGTCTCGCCGCGCACAAGCGCCACCGCGGTTTCGTCACAAGAAGATTCAATGGCCAAGATCAGGGGCACGCCGCAGAGCCTAGCCGGAATGACCGCCCCGCGCCCATGAAAAAATTCGCCCACCGGTATTTCCCGCAGGCCGCCGCCAAGCCTGGAGTGCGGTGGCTCGCTACCGCCCGGCCAAGCCAGGGAGTGCGGTGGCTCGCCACCGCCGCAAGAAGCCAGCTTACTGGCGCGCGTGCCGCGTGCCTAGGAGTGCGGCAGCTTGCTGCCGCCCGGCCAAGCCAGCTTGCTGGCGAGTGTTGCCTTGCCACGGGATGAGTGG
>WBXE01000003.1 GCA_008932955.1 Verrucomicrobiota bacterium | reverse complement strand
TTCCCGCCGCTCCCGCGGAGGTCAAACCCAGCGCCGCCGCTCCAGCGGTGGTCAAACCTGCCGCCCCCGCTGCCGCTCCGGAGGCCGCCGTCGATGGCATGCCCCCTAAGACGGTCAAGCGCGACATTTTCGCCGAAATCGGCGGAGGTGAGGAGGAAATCAAGATTCACAAGGCCAAGGGCTCCAAAAATGTCCTCCGCGGCATTGTGCATGTCACCGCCACCTTCAACAATACCTTGGTTAGCGTGACCGACACTAACGGCAATTCGATCGGTTGGTCGAGTGCCGGCAAGATGGGTTTCAAGGGCTCGCGCAAGAGCACGGCCTACGCCGCGCAAGTGGTGTCGCAAGACGCCTGCCGCCAAGCGATGGGCCATGGCCTCAAGGAAGCGGAAGTGCGCGTCAAGGGTCCGGGTTCGGGCCGCGAAGCTGCCGTGCGTGCCGTCCAAGGCTTGGGATTGGAAATCCTCTCGATCCGCGATGTGACGCCCATCCCTCACAACGGCTGCCGCCCCAAGAAGGCCCGCCGCGTCTAATTTTTAATCAATTTCAAACTAACAGAACATGGCACGTTACACAGGTCCCCGCGCGAAGATCAGCCGCCGTTTCGGCGTCTCTCTCTTCGGCCCATCCAAAGCGCTCGAGCGGCGCAATTTCCCTCCCGGTCAGCACGGTGTGCGCGCCGGCCGCAAAAAGAAGAGCGAGTATTCCGTCGCCCTCGGTGAAAAGCAAAAACTGCGTTTCCAATACGGCGTGTTGGAAAAACAATTCCGCAAGTACTACGAGGAAGCTGCGCGTCGCCGTGGCGTCACCGGCGTAATCTTGCTGCAATTGCTCGAGACGCGTCTCGACAACGTGTGCTATCGCCTCGGCTTTGGCAACACCCGCCAAGCGGCTCGCCAGATGGTCAATCACGGCCACATTTTGGTTAACGACCATTGCGTGGATATTGCCAGCTTCCAGTGCAAGCCTGGCGACGTCATCAAGGTCGGTGGCAAGCCATCCTCCAAGCAATTGGTGTTGCGCATGCTCGATCTGACCCAGGCCGCCACGGTCAAGGACTGGCTCACGCTGGACCGCGACAAGATGGAAGGCACCATGTCCCGCGTGCCGGCCCGCGACGAAATCAATCCGCTCGTCAACGAGCAGCTCATCGTCGAACTCTACTCGCGCTAACGGCTCGCCGTCACCCGCATTCATTTCAAAAACGCCCGGGCCGCAAGCCCGGGCGTTTTTTGTGGCTTAGAGTGCGGTGGCTCGCCACCGCCTAACCAGGCCAGGGAGTGCGGTGGCTCGCCACCGCCTGGACAAGCCAGCTTGCTGGCGAGTGTGCATCACAGCGGCACCTCATGCACAGCTCCGCGCCACGGCGGGCAAGCCCGCCCCGACCAGGGCGGGGGCAAGCCCCCGCACTCCGCGCGGCAGCTTGCTGGCGAGTGCCTGCTCAGGAGTGCGGTGGCTCGCCACCGCCTAACCAAGCCAGGGAGTGCGGTGGCTCGCCACCGCCTGGACAAGCCAGCTTGCTGGCGAGTGTGCATCACAGCGGCACCTCATGCACAGCACCGCGCCACGGCGGGCAAGCCCGCCCCCCGACCAGGGCGGGGGCAAGCCCCCGCACTCTGCGCGGCGGCTTGCTGGCGGGTGTGCCACGCAGCGCCGCCATCCTGCCGAACCCCGTGATCTAACGCGCAGCAAAGGGCTCAGGAACAAGTCAAAGCAGAATTGGACGCGCAGCGCCATCGATGCGCTGACGCTTTTTTTCCTATGACTCGGTGAGAGATAAAAAGTATTTTCACTTACATTCTGCCAGCATTTAGACCAGCGTCTCGGCATGGACAGCGTCACCGCGCCTAAACTTACTGCAGCTGTGGATGAACCCTACGAGCCGGCGGGCAACACCGTCCTTGCCGCGGTGGCCACTGCGGCGGATTGGGTGACAGCAGGCCGAGTTGCACATCCTTGGTTCGGTCCGTGCGACGCAGCCGCGGGCGGGCACCTGGGAATGCATCGTGCGCAAGTCGCAGCCATCACCACAGGATTGCCGCAATGAGACCGACGATGTCTCTCACGAATGATCCGATCTCACAACTGACGTGGCGGATCGCTGTGCCGATGAGCGTGGGCATGTTTTTCAACACGATGTTCAACGTCGTAGATACGCTCTGCGCGGGATGGCTCAGCACCGACGCGCTCGCCGCGTTGTCGCTTTCCTTTCCGGTTTTCTTCATCGTGCTGGCCACCGGCAGCGGGCTCAGCCAAGGCACCACGGCACTGATGGCGAATGCGCTCGGAGCGGGTGATCCTGCGGACGCCCGCCGGGTCTTTACGCAATCGCTGCTCTTTACCGTTGCGGCGGGCATCGTGCTTTCATTTGCGGGCTGGCTCGCGGCGCCGGCGCTGTTCCGCCTGCTCGGCGCGGAAGGTGGCTACCTCCACACGGTGCTCGCATTCATGAATGTCACGCTCGCCGGCGGCCTCTTTTACCTGCTGCCCATGGTGATGAACTCCGCACTCACCGCACAGGGCGAAACTCGCGTCTACCGGAATTTTCTCATCGGCGGATTCGCCGCCAACATCGCCCTCAATCCCCTGCTCATGTGGGGGTGGTTCGGCCTGCCTGCCATGGGCGTGGGCGGCATCGCGCTCGCCACCGTGCTCGTGCAAATCGGTGGCACGATTTACCTCGGCCGCTGCCTTTTGAAAACTGATCTCCTGCGCGACATGACGCGCGGCGACTTCCGCCCGCAGGCACCCGTGCTGCGGCGCATCGCCGGACAGGCAGTGCCCGCCGCGCTCAATATGCTAACCGTCGCGCTCGGCGTGTTCGTCATCACGTGGTTTGTGAAACATTTTGGCAAGGAGGCCGTCGCAGCGAGTGGCATCGCCATGCGCATCGAGCAAATCGTGCTCATGCCCGCCATCGGCCTCAACGCTGCGGTCCTCACCATCGTCGGCCAGAACCACGGTGCCGGCCTCGCGCATCGCGTGCGCGAGGCGTGGCAGACGAACGTGAAATTCGGCGCTGGCCTCATGGGCCTCGGCGGCGCGCTCGTGTGGCTGCTGCGCGAGCCGGCTATGCGAATTTTCACCAACGACGCTGCAGTCATCGGCCACGGGCGCGACTATCTGCTCGCCTCGTCGTTCACGCTCGCGGCGTATCCGATCCTGTTCGTCACTGTCTTCGCCATGCAGGGCATCAAGCGGCCCGCCTACGGACTGTGGATTGGCATCTACCGCCAGCTAGCAGCACCGCTGACCGTGTATCCTGCACTCGCCTTTGGCCTCGGCTGGGGATTATGGGGCGTGTGGTGGGGCATCTGCATCGTCACGTGGAGCGCCGCGCTCTTTGCGCTTGGCTGGGGCTGGAAAAAAATCGGCGGCCTCCCAGATTAGCCCCCCAGCCTAGCCCATCGGCGCGCCTTCATTTTGGCCATCTCCAACGAGTGAACAAACCATCGCCACCCGGCAACATTCTTCTACTTAAGAACATCCCCATCATTCTAACCCGTATTGGCCTTGCCGATGATTTTGGCCACGACATCCTTGCCGAAAACTATCACCAGCATGCCAAGGCTCACGGCCATCACTCATGGAATAGGCGCTCAAAAAACCACCTTTCCCCTGAAAGATTGCATTTTGACTCCGCGTCTTAGTTGAGCTCTGAAACCTGCCCCCAACTCGAATCATCCCACCCAAACCATGCAAATCAAGCACATCTCACCGAAACTCATCCTCACTTTCGTTGCGGCTGTGGTATCGACAGTCGCTGTCCATGCCGACGACAACAAATCTGGCGCCAAAGTCGACGCCAGCAAGCTACCGCCAGCCTCTGACAAACAGGGCCTGACCTACACCACCGATATCAAGGCGATCCTGGACAACTCATGCACTAAATGCCACGGTGCTGATAAACAAAAGGGCAAGCTGCGCCTCGATAGCTTGGCGAATATCCTCAAGGGCGGCGAGGATGGCAAAATCCTCCAACCAGGCCATAGCGCAGAGAGTCAACTCGTGACCAGCGTCGCCCACGTAGGCGACGAAGATGACTGGATGCCTCCCAAGGACAACAAAGCCAAGATTCCCCCGCTCACCCCTACCCAGATCGGCCTGATCCGGGCTTGGATTGACCAAGGCGCCAAGTAAGCCCCTTGTCACATGGTGACAGATAAATAGTAGAGGAGTGGCAGCCTGTACCGGGAAAGTGCCTGCTGAGCAAGCGTCAGGCGCGACGATAGACCCGTTGCTGAAGAGCGAGCTTCATGCGGGAGTGGCAGGCTATCTGAAAATCAGAAATCCGAGTCTGGGTAGAGCTGGTGGAATTTAATCGCTTCGACGGCGACGGCGACGGTGGTGCCGAAGATAGTTTCCAGACTGGCAGTGCGAGGGATTTGAGCCGCGGGCCGCGACAGGCCGAGGATGATTTGGCCGTAGGTTTGAGCGCCGGCGAGGTGCTGGAGCAGCTTGAGCGAGATATGGGCGGCATCCAGGTTGGGAAACACCAACACGTCTGCAGCCGCGCGCGATTCCGCACCAGGAAGCTTGATTTCGGCTGCGGCAGGGTCCATTGCCACATCGGCTTGCAACTCGCCTTCAATGTCGATTTCAAGAAACTCGGCCCCCGCACGCTCGCGGGCGAGGGCGACGGCAGCGGCCATGCGCTTGGCATCCGGTGTGCTGGCCGAACCTTTGGTGGAGTGACTGAGCATGGCCACACGCGGGCTGCGGCCAAGGAAGTGGCGAGCGAGCTTACCGGTTTCCAAGGCAATGACGGCGAGATCCTCGACTGTGGGATTGGGGATGAGCCCGCAATCGGCGAGGAATAAGACACCGTCATGGCTGAGGTGCTTGAGGTGATTACCGAAAATGAGGCTAGTCGCAAAGATTTTGGCGACATGAGGAAGGGGTTTGATCGTCTGGATCAAGGCGCGAAAAAACGCGGCGGGCAAGGCTTGATTGCCGCCGACAATGGCGTCGGCCTGACCGTATTGAACCATCAACGCACCAAAATAATGCGGGCGGGCGACGATTTCCGCTGCATTAGCCGCTTGCAGCGTGCGATAACGGGCCATATTTTCCATCCGCCGGCAGAACAGCCCGAAATCCGTGGCGGTGGGAGGATCGACGATGTGGATGAAGGTGAGAGGCACGCCATGAGCGGCGGCCAAGGCGCGGATGCGCTCGCGATTGCCCAGCAGGATGGGAGCTACGGCTTCCTGTTTGACGAGGTATGCGGCCACTTGGAGGACGCGCAGGTCTTCGCCCTCGGTGAAGACGACGCGTTTGGGATGGCGGCGCAGTTGGTCGAGAAGCTGCGCAGTAAGCCCATTTGGAGCTGGGAATTGTGGATGGCAATCAGACATTTGGAAGGCCGGTGCTTGCGCCGTGGCAGAGTCTAGTATGAGATTGGCCGTACGTTCAACTCCCATTCCAGCCGAAAATCATTCCCGTGCCAGCCGATTATCACAGCCATACCCCCCTCTGCCACCACGCCGAGGGCGAGCCGCATGCCTATGTGAACGCCGCCTTAGCGGCCGGCGTCTCCGAATTTGGAATTTCCGACCACGCTCCGTTGCTGCCGGAACCCTTTGATGATTGGCGCATGTCGGAACGGGAATTGCCGGAGTATTTCGACTGGATCGAGCGGGCTCGCAGCCACGCCGCCGGACGCCTGGCCATTCGCGCCGGACTGGAGTGCGACTGGCTGCCGGGCTGCGAGACATGGATCAACCAGCTCAGCACACGCCATGAGTGGGACTATTTGATTGGCTCGGTCCACTACTTGCCTGATGAGGAGCTTGGCATCTGGGATTTTGACAACCCCAAATGGTTGGGACGCTGGGCGAGCCTAGACGTCGAACGCATCTGGACGAACTATTGGACCACTTATGCCACCATGGCCACCAGCGGCCTCTTCGATATCCTCGGCCACCCGGATTTAGTGAAAAAATTCGGGTTTACACCGGCGGGTGATTTGGAGCGGTTTTACGCGCCGGTGATTGACGCGGTGGCGGCCGCGGGCTGTGTCATTGAATTGAATACGGCGGGTTGGCACAAGCCCTGCGGCCAATGCTACCCGGATCCGGGGTTTCTACACTTGGCCTGCGCGGCGGGCATTCCGCTGGTGCTTTCGTCCGACGCCCATGCGCCGGCCCAGGTTGGGCGGGATTTTGCCCAAGCCATCGGCGTGGCGCGGGCGGCGGGCTACCGGGAGACAGTGCTCTTCGATAAGCGCCAGCGCCGCCCGGAACCCTTGCCCTGAAACCGAAGCTCGACAAAACTCTAGGTTAGATAAACCACAACCGAGCGCAGCGAGATAGCAAGTTGGATTACCCTAATCCGTGGCAAAGAAACCACTGAAATACTGATTACCACTGATCACACTGAGAATAAATTGACATATATTTCAGTGATTTGAGTGGTAATCAGTACCTCGGTGGTAAAATTCGTCACGCCCAATCCCCTGCGCATCACACCTCGATCTGCGCGCCGAGTTCGATGACCCGGTTAGGCGGCAAGTTAAAAAACTCCATGGCACTTTGCGAGCTGCGCGAAAGGAGTGCAAAGTACTTCGACTGCCACAGTGGAAAATGCTCGTGAGTGGCCAAAATCGTCTCGCGCCCGAGGAAAAAACTCACCTTGTCGGCGCGGCAGGACAAGCCGTGCTCGCCGCAGGCCGCCAGAATCTCCGGCACGTTGGGCCGCTCCATGAAGCCCGAGCGCGCCACCACCCGCCACACACCAGAACCGAGCTCGGACACCTCCAAGCGCTCGTTATCGCTAACCCGCGGCGTACGAGCCGCCTGAATGGTCAAAATAATGGTGGTGCGATGCAACACCTGGTTGTGTTTCAGATTGTGCAACATGGCCGGCGGCGCGGACCCACCCGCCAATGACAGATAGACCGCGGTCCCCTGGACACGCGTGACCCCACCCCGGTTCAGCGACTCAATCAAATCACTCAAGGGCAAACTCATGGCGGCAAATTTCCCCGCCAAGACCGCCCGCCCGCGCTTCCAGGTCAGCATCGTGAGCATCAGCGCCGCGCCGATGAGCATCGGCACCCAGCCGCCTTGGGTGATTTTAAGCAAGTTGGGTAAAACAAAACTCAGTTCGATGAGCATGAAGCTGCCGCAGACCAACACCACCTTCCACACCGGCCACAACCACAGCCTCCGCGCAATCGAGCACAACACCAGGGTGGTGATGAGCATCGTCAAACACACCGCTATCCCGTAGGCCGCCGCCAAATTGCTCGACGTTTGAAACCCGATCACCAGCGCGATGCTGCCGACCATGATCGCGCGGTTAACTTGGCCGACATAAATTTGCCCGTGTTCACTCTCCGAGGTGTGATCAATGGCCAAACGCGGCAAATACCCCATCTGCACCGCTTGCATCGCCAACGAAAACGCCCCGGATATCAACGCTTGGGAGGCGATCACCGCCGCCAGCGTGCCCAAAATGACCAGCGGCATCTTGAACCAGACCGGTGCCAATTGATATAACGGCGAAACCAGCGTTTCCGGCGAGGGATTCGACAACACCAAGGCCCCCTGGCCCAAATAATTGAGCAAGAGCGCCGGCAATACCACCGCGAACCAGGCCAAACGGATCGGGTTGCGCCCGAAATGCCCCATATCGGCGTACAAGGCCTCGCCGCCGGTGATGCACAGGCACACGCCGCCCAAGGTGACGGCGGAGTCGAGCCCGTGATGGATCAAGAATTGCAAGGCCCACCAGGGATTCATGGCCATCAACACACCGGGATACATCAAAATCCCGCGCACGCCTAACACGCCGATGGTCAAAAACCACACCAGAGTGATCGGCCCAAACCAAATCCCCACCCGCCCAGTGCCACGATATTGAATTGAAAACAGTCCTAACAAAATAACCACGGTGATCGGCACGATCCAGCTTTCCATGGCGGGCGACGCGGCCACTTTGAGTCCTTCGACCGCTGAGAGCACTGAAATGGCCGGGGTGATGATGCCGTCGCCGAACAAAAACGCGGTACCCAGCAAGGCCAGCAACACCAGCACGTAGCTGCGGCGGTTCACCGGGCTGCCGAGTTTGGTGGTTTGCGGCACCGCGAGCGCCAACATGGCCAGCAAGCCGCCCTCGCCATCGTTGTCGGCACGCATCACCACCGAGATATATTTGACGGCGATGAGGCTCACCAGCGCCCAAATGATCAAGGACAAGATTCCCAGCACATTGGCGGGATTGATGTCAACCATCCCATGGCCGCCGGGCCCGGTCATGCTTTCGCGCAAGGCATACAAGGGACTGGTGCCGATGTCGCCGTAAACCACGCCCAAAGCTCCGAGAGCTAACAGCGCTTTACGACGGGAGGTCGATTCTGGGGAATGGCTCATACCGGAGATTGACGCAGCCCGCGCCACATTCGGGCAGACGGGCGGGAGTCAAAGCCCTGGACGCCGCCAATGCAATTGAAAATTCGCACAAAATCCAGGTGGCGGCGGTGATTAGCCAAGTAAGGAGTCACGACCTTATTGTCGTGTCTTCGCCCGTGTGGGATCGGTGGATGGCAAAGAAACCACTGAAACACTGATTACCACTGAGCACACTGTGAAGAAATTTTTAAATATTTCAGTGTTTTCAGTGGCAATCAGTACTTCAGTGACAAAATTCGTCACGAACTATCCCCAAATGACGCGCATCCTCCCAGCTCAGCCGATCTCCAGCATCAGCGCTGTGCACGGGCTCATATCCGGCAATCCAAGACCCTCGCATTCAAGCTCGGCCCCTGCTACCTTGCCCGTCCACCCGCTCACGAGGCGATCCGCAAACGTCCATGATCCGACCGCTGCCCTGCTTAGCATTTCCATCGCATCCAGCGGAATGCGCAGCCGCGCTTGGCACAGCGTGGCGCTGCCATGGAAATTGGCCACCACCAAGAACGCCTGTCCGGTGACCGCGTCGTGGCGCAAAAAGGCGTACAGCCAGTGGCCGGACACGCTATCCCCGTCCAATCGGCCAAAGTGCGGGTTGTCGCGGTTGGCGAAATTGAGGCCGTAAAACCCGCCCGCGATGAATGCCGGTTGTTGGATGACGCCGAGCAATTTGGCGTACCAGGCGCGCAGACCCTTTTGCTCTGGGCTGAGGCTAGCGCCGTCGAATTGGCCGCCGTTGACCCATTTGAGCAACTCCGGCAGCGACCCGTAATCAAAGATACTGCTGCGGGCGTTGTCGCCACAATACCCCTTCACTCCCAGCGCGGGTTCCCCGACTTCCTGGCCCTGATAGATCATGAGCGGCCCCCGCCCCAGACCAAACAACACCGCACACACCGACTTGCCGACCTGCATTCCCAGCCCCCCCCACACCTGCGGATTGGCCAAGCGCACCTCGTCGTGATTCTCGGCGTAGCGCAACGACTTGTGGAATCGCTCGCCGGTAAATATCAAGTGATCCAAGTCGTTGGCCCATTTTCCCGCGTCGTAAATCCCCTCCAAAACATCGTAAGCGGGATCATCGTAAACCGCGTCGAAGCCAGCTTCCAACAATTCATCCAACACCTGACCGTCAGTCAGCTTCGCCGGGTCGTTGTCGTAGGCTTCAGAACAAAAAAACACGCCAGTGTGGCGCTCGCGGGCCCGCTTGACTAACCAGCGCCAGAACGGCATCGGCACCAAGTGCGCCATGTCCACCCGGAAACCGTCAACGCCCAGTCCTTGCCAGTAAGCAACAATCTGATCCATGGTGCGCCACGTCTTGGGCACCGCAGCCAGCGCGGCGTCCGGCCCCGGAAGATGCGAGGTGTCGCGCCCCGTGGTGAAATCATGACCATAGTTTAACTTCACCGTTTCATACCAATCGGATGGCCCGGGTGCCCAGGAAATCACGTTGTTGCCAGTGACCCGGCCATACTCGCGCTCCGGCGCGTAGCCACCGCTGCATCCGGGTTGGCCGACGGTCGGCAACTTGAGCGGCGGGCCGCCACCGGGATCGCCCGCCTGCAGATAATAAAAATGATTGTCGCGGGCGAAAAATGCGCGGCGATCATCCCCCACCCCAAACGATAACTCCGGACACACGTCCGAGTCATACGAACGCGCCACATGATTGGGCACCAAGTCAATGAGCACCCGCAGGCCCTGCGCATGACATCGCTCTAGCAACTCCACAAACTCCGCCAGACGCCGCGGCGGGTCTTGCGCGTAGTCGGGGCTCACGTCGAAATAATCCCTGATGGCATACGGGCTGCCAGCCACCCCTTTAAGAATATCCGCCACGTCTGCCGGACGATCCGGATAGGCAGTACCGCTCGCTTGCTCTAACACCCCAGTGAGCCACAGGTGTGTGATGCCCAACTCCCGGATGGCGCTTAGGGCAGCGGTGCTGATGTCGCTAAACTTGCCGCAGCCGTTTTCCGCTAGACTGCCATTGACGACCGGCGTTTCGCGGGTATTGCCGAAGGAGCGCGGCATGAGTTGATAGATCAGCGGCCGGACGCGATCGGCTGCGGGAAGATGGGATCTCAGAGGGCTCATAGGGAACGGGACGTGGCCCTCAGTGAGGGTCGGAGTTGGACTGGCGGGCGTTGCGTTCCTCGCGAATCACCGCCACACAATCGTAAATGGCAAACAGCATCGTCAGGGACGAGGCACCCGCGCAAGCCGCCCACCACAAAAAAAATCGCCAGACATTGGCCATCAACCAATGATCGAGCCACCACAGACCGGCCGCCATCATCCCCAACGCCAGCATCAGTAATTGGCTCATCAGTCGTCGCCGCTCGGTCCGCGTGCGCAGGATCTGCCCCGCCAGCCCCTTGCAAACACTCCACGCATTGATTGTGCCATTGGCCATAGCCCCATCTCACACCTTCCGCCACAATTTTCCAATCCCAAAATTGCCGCCCGGCCATGCCCGTCAAGCTAAGGAATTTTGGGGATGGTTGGTGAAGAATTTCACCAGTGAGGCACTGAATACCACTGAAAGCACTGAAATATTTATCAATTTCTTCTCAGTGGCATCAGTGGCATCAGTGGCATCAGTGGCATCAGTGGCATCAGTGGCATCAGTGGCATCAGTGCCATCAGCGCCATCAGTGCCATCAGTGCCATCAGTGCCATCAGTGGCATCAGTGGCATTCAGTGTTTCAGTGGTTTCTTTGTCGCATTCGCGCCACCAGTCCCGCCAACCTTCCCTCTCAAATTATTCATCCGTGTCAATCCGTGTAATCCGTGGTTCCTGCCACCCCCTATCCCACATCGGCGAAGACACGACAATAAGGTCGTGGCTCCTTAGCCCGTCACGGCAGGACGCCCAAGGGCCCGAGCAAGTCCATATACCAAGCAAACAATTTCCAGCCGCCAAGCATCCACAGCGCCGCCCCCACGGCCAGACTCGGCCCAAACGGCAGTTGTTTGCCAAAACCGATCCGTCCGACCAAGGCCCCTAGCAAGGCCACCACACAGCCGCTGAACAGCGTGAACAACACCCCGGACCAACCGAAAAACGCTCCAACCATCCCGAGCAAATAGCCGTCGCCCGAACCCATAGCTTCCCGCGGAATGACCGCGCGCGTCGCTGTGCCATCCAGCGATTTGAGCGCCGCCAGCCGTTTGAGCGTACCATCCGGCAGCTGGATTTCCAGTTCCCGGATCGTCAGCAAGCCGCCGCCCACCGACTCACCATCCACCCGGATATCGGCCGCCTCGACTAACAAGCGGTCGGACTTGCGGTTGAAAATATCCCACCAAGCGACCTCTTCGTCGGCGATGACAAACCACATCGGATCATCCTCTGCCTGCGCTTCGCGCAACGACCACGCCACGGCTTGCGGAAAGCGCAGGTCCTTTTTGCCAAAGGCCAGCTTGCCTAACTCGACCACCATGCCCAAGCCGAAAAATCCCGCGGCCCAGCCGACGCCGCCGCGCAGCAGGCCGATCTGCCAAGTCCCACTGCCCCCGGCTAACGCCGATACATGCGGCCACACCGCGCAGGCCATCAAGCCTAACGCCGAGCCGGTCCACGTCAGCTTCACCGGAATGATCATGTGCTCGGCATCGATGAAGGCGATGGCGATCAAGAGCGCGGCCAGTGCCCACAGCAAAACCACCACCTCCACCGCCAGCGGCGCGAAACTCAGCCACACCGCGGTAAACACCAGTGCGGTGAGCAACTCCACCGCAAAATAACGCAACGCGATCGGCTGCCCGCAATCCCGGCATTTGCCCCGCAGATAAAGCCAGCTCAGCAGCGGCACATTCAACCAAAGCGGAATCGCCGCCTTGCACTGCGGGCAGAACGAGCGCTTCGGGTTATTCACTGACAGCTCCAGCGGGACGCGGTAAATGACCACATTCAAAAACGACCCGATGCAAGCCCCCAGCGAAAACGCCGGTACCAGCCACAACCAATGATCCAAGGGTGGATAAAACATGCTCGGTCATTCAAGCCACCTACCAACTCATGCCAAGCACAAAAAATGCCCGATGCCCCCGGTTGACACATCCGCAGCACTGCAACAGGGTCCACTCATGCGCTTGACCATTAATCTCGACGAGGACCTCTATGCGCTGGCGCTTAGCCACGCCATTGCCTCCAAGACGCATCGCCCATGAGCTCCACCATTCCAATCCGCCATTGCCGCTTCACCGCCATCGACTTTGAGTCAGCCGGGGCCAGCCGCGGCAAATCCGATAGCCCGGTCCAGCTCGGCCTCGCCTCGTGGTGCGCCGCCACCGGCCACTCCCAGGCGTTCGTTTCCTATCTGCAAACCGACCAGCCGATCCTCTGGTCAGCTCAAAAAATCCACGGCATCAGCGCGCTGGACCTCGCCGACGCGCCGACGCTCCTCGCCCTCTGGCCCGAGGTGAAATCCCGCCTTGCCGGCGCAGTGGTCATCGCGCATGGCAAGGGCACCGAAAAGCGATTTCTGCGGGCCTTCCCCGGCCACGGCTTCGGCCCGTGGATCGACACCCTGCTACTGGCCCGCGCCGCTTGGCCCGAACTGGCCGACCACTCGCTGGGTGCCCTCTGCGAAGTCCACGGACTGACATCAGCGATCCGGGCCTTGGTCGCCCTGCGTAGCTGGCACGACGCGCTATTCGACGCGATGGCCTCGCTCGTTTTGTTGGGCCACGTGATCAATTCGCATGCACTGCTGGATGAGCCGCTGGAATCCCTCCTCTATCCGGATACCTCGCGTTGGCATGCACGGCGGCGTGCCTGAAACAAATTCCTGGGAAATGGCATGCGCGGCCATGGAGCTGAAAGCCGAAAGTCTGAAAGTCGAAAGTTGAAGCAGCGCGAATTCTGAGCTGACTTTAGGCTCTTCCTTCACCGGTCCGTACCACGACACAGTCGCCTTAATTCTTAGAGATGAGACATGCGTGGGTTGGAAGACACGACAATAAGGTCGTGGCTCCTTAGCCTTAGGCCTGCGCGAGGGCCTCCTCGAAGGCTGCCTGCAGCACTTCGAACGACTCCGCGCCGCACGAGACGCGCAGCAGATGGGCAGGCACGCCGCAGCCCTCCGCCCACTCCAGCTCGCGGTAGTGGGCAAGCATCGTGTAAGGACACACCAGCGTGAAAGGCGTACCAAAACTTGGCCCCTTGCTCAGACGCAAGGCATCATAGACTTTCGGGGTTTTTTTTCCGGCTTTAAGCACAAACGACAGCAAGCCGCCATACCCGCCGCCCTTGCGCATGGCGGCTTGATAATGCTCCGGGGTGGTCAGCGAGGGATGCCACACCTGCTCCACCGCCGGATGCGCGGCCAGCCAGGAAGCCAGCGCCAGCCCGTTGGCGTTGACGCTTTCCATGCGCTTGGGAAAGCCCCGAAGATTGGATAGAAGCACCTCCGCGTCAGCTATGTAAAGCGGGGCACAGTCGGCCGAATCGGCCGCCAGCGCCTCACGCAGGGCGCTGGCCAGAGGCGAATCAGCGCGCACTGTGGCCATACCAGCCATCACATCGCCTTCGCCGGAGATCCATTTGGTGAGGCTGGAGGTCACCACGTCGGCAAAGCGCAAGGCATCTACATTCCAGGGGCTTGCGGCGGAATCATCGACCACTAGGGGGGTGGCGCCATCGGCACAGGCGTCTGCGACCCGCTGCAAATCCACGCTGCGCAACAGCGGATTGCTAGGGGCTTCGGTAAACACCCCGGCGAATTCGCCCTGGCGGATTCGCTGCAAGGCTTCATCGAACGATTCGCCGGCCGCCTCGTACAAATAGACTACTCCGTGGCCGAAGAGTTCCTGCACCTTGAGGCAATCGACGTAAGGAAACTCCAGTTGCAGCGTCTTTTTCCCCTCACGCAGCCCAGGCAGCGCACGCAGCACCGCCGTGATCGCCGCCATCCCGCTGGCAAATACAAATTGCTCTGCCGGCTCCGCCCCCCAGAATTTAGCCAGCGACCGGGCAATCAGGTGGGATTTTGACCCCTCCCGCAAATTGCCCTCAAGAAAATCCTGCGCTTGGCGGCTACTGACCACTTCCCCGCTAAGCCGCCAATAGTCATCGGCTGCCGACTTGGCCTTGGCCGGCACCACCAGCACCTGCAAACCATGAAAACTGGTGCTGCGCACAGCCGTCTCGCTGCGTCGTTCCACCCAGCGATGGGCGCGTTGCACGGCGAGCCGGGTGGGCAGCACGATGACTTCCTCACCCTCACTGGCAACTTCGGCCTTGGCCGCAGCGAACAAGCGTTCAACCGCCGGATGGCGGAAAAACCGTGGATAGCCGCTGCGCATCCGCCGCTTGACCTTGTCCAAGCCCTCCTCGTAGCCGACAATGGCCTTCCAGGTTGGCAAGCACACCGAACACGCGTGCGTGGAATCCGGGAGCGGCTGCCCCAGATCCTCGTCCTGCCAAGCCGGTTCGGCGCTAAGGTCTCGCATCGCGCCCCTTCAATGAACGGACTTGGCACCAAGGGCAAGCCGGATTCGCGGGCCGGGAAAATTTAGCCTCGCGAGCAACTTGACCCGGCTGCGGCACGGTAGGGAGCGACGACCTTACTGTCGTTGTGCGGAAGCAACGCCCATGAACCGAGCCTTCGGCACTCATTCATGGGCCGCTCTTCCGCTACCACCACACGAATTTGGTGGCTCCTTAGCCCAGGTTACTCCGGGTGCCACAGCAGCCGAAGCGCCGGTTCTGGCGCTAAAAAAAGACCCCGCAAGGGATTGCCGCAGCGTTTTTTCAACCGCAACGGAACGCAGCGAGAAAGCGGCCTGGCTCAGGACACGTGGGGCTCCTTGGCAGCGGGCTCCTTAGTCTTGACCTCGGTGGCAGCTGTGGTGATCTCGCGCTCAAAGTCCTCACGGGCTTTTTTGAATTCACCCATGCTCTTACCTACCCCGCGCGCCAACTCAGGCAATTTTTTCGCACCAAACAACAACATAACAATCAGCAAGATGACAATCCAATCTTGTGGTGAATTAATGAATGCGAACTGGGTGTGCATGGCTTGAAGCTAGGGGGGCACTTCCAGATACGCAACCCGCAATCCTCGAATCCAGCGACTTTTTTTGCGGCGCGCGCCGAAAAGATCTGGTGTACGCCGGATTTCAGCGGCATCCCGAAGACGTCAAGCAGGGCGTCGATGCGGCCGATAAGCCTAGAAAGGAATATAGAAAGGGTTGCAGAGACGTTTGATAACCACGGATTACACCGATTGCAGAGGATTACACGGAAAATAAGACCTCAATCTATCTACTTAAGCCATACGACTCGGTTTTGCTCGCGAGCGGCGACTTTGTCAGTGCAGCTTGCAGGCTCAATTCAATTTTTCGGCAGGAAAAACCCGCGTTGTTTATCAGAGATGGGCAGTTCACAGCGCTCCATCACGGCCAACATATCTTCCCACAGCAAGCGCCGGATCTGCTGGTCGTACGCAGCCAGCAGCAACTGGCTCGGATGATAGGTCACCCGCACCGGCACGCCCGCAAAGTCGTGCCAAGCGCCGCGCAGCGCAGGCACGTCGCCGCCACTACCTAGCAAAGCATCGGCCACGCTGCCACCCAAAGTGACGATGCACTGCGGGCCGACGATGGCAATTTCCTCGCGCAGCAGAGGTAGGCAAGCGGCGATTTCCGCAGATGTGGCGGGGCGGCTATTGGTTGACTGGCGAGCGGTGGCGGGACGGAACTTGACGAGGTTCGAGAGATACACCTCATTGCGCTGCAAGCCCATGGCTTGGAGAATGCCGTCGAGTTTTTGACCGGCTGGACCGCTGAAGGGTTCGCGTTTGCGCTCCTCCTCATAACCCGGAGCTTCGCCGATGAGCATGATGCGCGCCTCGGGATTGCCAGTGGCAAAAACTAGCACATCGCGCAAACTTCCCAGTGCCCGGGCTGGCAGCCAAGCCTCCGCCTGACGGCGCAACGAGGCAAGTTTCTCCGCGCGCGACGCCCCATCAATGACCAGATGCGGGGCAGGCGCCGCCGGGCGCAATACCACCTCCTCCGCAGCGAACTCCTCCAGCGGCAGCACACGAGTCGGAGCCTGGCTGACCCTAGCAGCTACGGTCGGCGCGGCCATCCCAACGCCAGATTTGCCGGTACGAAGGCGTTCGCTGAGCATGCGCAGGCCGCTGCGGGCGTCTGGATCCAAATGCAAATGGGTCATGCCCTGCGCTTGCTGGGCGTGAAGATATTCAAGCAGGACATCGACCGGGCGGATCACGCGCGAACGCTAGCGACTCGCCCGCCCCGACGCAACCGCCGTATTTGAAAACCTGCGGCTTCCGCTTGCATCGACAAGCCCGCTTGACTACAATCCAACCCGTAGCGGCACTGGGTTCAAGTGCTGGGCAAATCATTGCTTTACCATGAATGTTCTGATCGTTTCCGCCCTCGCCATCCTGGCTTCCTCGCTGGTAGCGCCAGCCGTCGTGTCCATCGATCAGAAGGCGTTTGGCGCCAGCCTCGGCGGCTGGACCAAGCGCAACAACCAAGCCGCCGAATACCCACTCTCCGGCACCAGTTACCGCACCTACAAGCCCGAAGTGACCACCACCCCCGATGGCGGCCTGTTTGTCTCGCTGCGCATCGATAACGTGCGCGGCTGGCTCGCCTCCGATGATCACGCAATGCTCGAAATCACCGTCAGCGCCAATGGCAGCATCGAATCCGCCCAGTCCACCATCGCCATCCAAGGCCGCTCCGTCACCTCCGACCTCATCCGCTGCGGCAACGTCGCTGGCCAACAACTCGTCGGCATGGATCGAGCCGTGAAAATAGGCAGCGACTTGGTGGCAGACCTCACCGCCAAAATGCTACAGGAACAACTCGTCGAACCCGGGCGGGTTTCCTACCCGGCGGTGTTGCGTCACAACTACAATCGACTGTTTCAAGCAATCCGCACCGAAGCGATGCCCATCGCCAAGCCCGTTCCTAGCGACGAGACGCCCCCACCTGCCACGCCGCCTACCGAGTGCAAGCCAGCCGTGCCGCCGCCCACCCCCGACGCCACCCCCGACGCCACCCCAGTCGACCCACCACCCACCGCCGTCAAACTGGAAATCAAAGCGCCCAGTGTCGTGACCCCGGCCAAAACCGAGCCCCCAGCCAAAAAGTGAGCCATGGGCCCGCCGGGCAGGAGGCGCGCAGCCACGAGGCGTAGCTGCTGCGTCTCGCGGCAGGCGGTAGCTGCGCGCCTCTGGCCGCAGCGACTGTGAGATGTGAATGAATCAGCACTTTCTCCAAGCATGGGCGGGCACTTGGCACGCGCCGCGAGACGCGACTCCTAGGATCCAACTCCGGAGTTCGGCTTTAATTTGCCGAGCAGACTATGTCAGCAGGCGAAAATGCGGCGAAATTGGGCTGTTTTTTCGCCAGATTTGTGCGACTTTCCCCCCCGCATGGCCAGACAACGCGATCCAGACGAGCCGAAAATCTACTTTTTGCCCAATTTGATGACGGCAGGCAACTTGGCTTGCGGATTTTTCGCAGTGCTGATGATTTTCAAAGGCCTCATCGAGGTCCAGGTGGAAGCGCAAAAAATGCCCTACGGCATTCCGCTGCCAGCCAAGGAGTATTTCGAGATTTCTCGGCAATACTACGAATACGCCATTCTGCTGATCTTCGGCTCGTGCCTGTTTGATTTGTTGGATGGACGACTGGCTCGCTTGGGCGGGCATGAATCGCCGTTTGGCCGCGAATTCGATTCACTCGCCGATATCGTGTCGTTCGGGATGGCCCCGGCGATGCTGGTATCCAAGGCGGTGTTATTCCCGCTGGGGGACATCGGCTGGGGGATTGCCTTTGTCTATCTGTTGTGCGGGGCAATGCGCCTGGCCCGCTTCAACTGCCTCGCCGCGTTGCCTAAGAAAGCCGGTGCCTCGAACGATTTCCGCGGCATCCCCATCCCGATGGCCGCCGGGTTCATCGCATCGCTCACATTTTTAATTATCCAAATTTACGACAACGACCGCGAACTCGGCCCGTGGAAATACGCGCTGGCTGGTGCCATGCTCGGCCTGTCGTGGCTGATGATCAGCGATGTGCGCTACCCCAGCTTCAAAAAAGTCGGCTTGCGCACCCGCGGCACCTTGGGCGCGCTGGTCATCGCCGCCCTCATCCTGGTGCTGGCGGCAAAATTCCACTACATCGCCCCGGTGGTGGTGTTCAGCACCTATCTTATCTATGGCATGATCCGTCCGTGGCTCTCGCAAGCCTGGCGCAAGGAGATCGAGGTGGAAACCGAGACCGATACGGAGAGCGAGACCGAAGCGGACGCCGCCAACAAGTAAAGCCACATCCTTACCGCTATGTCTGACGCCACCTTCCGCTCACACGCACCCGGCTATTGGCCGGCCGAGGCCATGGACCATTGGCACGATGCCCGCTGGCAATTGCGCAACCGTGTCAATTCCCTGGCCGATCTGGAGGCGCGGCTCGATCTAACCGACATTGAGCGCGCCGGCGTGCTGTTGGCTGGCCACAAGCTGGCCATGTCGATCACCCCGCATTTTTTCAATCTAATCGATCGAGATGATCCGGACTGCCCGATTCGCCGGCAAGTCATTCCGCGCATCGAGGAAGGCTGGAACGCGCCCGAAGAACTCAGCGACCCCTGCGGCGAGGATTCCCACATGCCCGTGCCTGGATTGGTCCACCGCTATCCGGACCGGGTGTTATTTTTGGTGACCGACCGCTGCGCCTCGTACTGCCGCTATTGCACCCGCTCGCGGGTGGTTTCCGGGGTGGGCGAGCAACATCTCGAAACCCAGTGGGAGGCGGCCTTCAAGTACCTCGAGCGTACCCCACAGGTGCGTGACGTGCTGCTGTCCGGCGGCGATCCGCTGATATTTTCCGACGAGCGCCTGGACCGCATCCTCACCCGTTTGCGGGCCATTCCACATATCGAGTTCCTGCGCATCGGCACGCGCATCCCAATTTTCATGCCGCAGCGCATCACTCCGGAATTGTGTGCTATGCTCAAAAAGCACCATCCCTTGTTTATGTCGATTCACACCAACCATCCGCGCGAACTCACCTCCGAGGTCCGCGACGCCCTCGGCCGCTTGGCCGATGCGGGCATCCCGCTAGGCAACCAGTCGGTGTTGCTGCGTGGCGTCAACGACTCGGTGGAGGTCCAGCAAGAATTGGTCCACAAGTTGCTGATGTGCCGCGTGCGTCCCTATTATCTCTATCAATGCGACCTGATCAACGGCTCCGCACACCTGCGCACCCCAGTGGCCGATGGCATTGCCATCATCGAGGGCCTGCGTGGCCACACCACCGGCTACGCCATCCCGCAATTCGTGGTCGATGGGCCCGGCGGCGGCGGCAAAATCCCGCTCAACCCGCAATACATCATCGATAGCACGCCCGGCAAGCTCACCATGCGCAACTATGATGGCGCGGTATTTGATTACCCCGATCCTTCTCCCATGCCCCCGGCCGTCCTCGAACGGCTCCACCAGCAAAGCCAGCAGCCACAGACCGTGTGAAAATCACTCACCATCGCAGCGCCGGCATCCTCCTTCCCGCGTTTTCCCCACGGCGCAAGGGCGACCTCGGCATCGGCGACACGCTAGCCCTCCGCGAGTGGGTTGATTGGGCCGCCGAACATCACGTCGGCTTTCTCCAACTCCTTCCTATCAATGAAAACGGTGCCGAGGAATGCCCTTACAGCGCGCTGTCCTCCATCGCCCTGGATCCAATCTATCTGGCCATCGAAGCCAGCGAAATCCCCGGTCTTACCGCTGCAGAAATTGCCACCGCCCGCCTCGACCTCGCCGACGTGCGCGCTGCCCGCCTTGTCGATTACCCGGCCGTACGGCAGGCCAAGCGGACGCTGTTAGAGCTGGCATGGTCGCGCTTTGAGTCGGCCGAGCCCGCCTTGCACGAAGAGTTTGCGTGCTTTGCACGCGCCGAAGCCAGCTGGCTGGACAATTATTGTCTGTTTCGCTGGCTGATGGAATGCCACGGCGAAACCCTCACCTGGGACCAGTGGCCCGAGTCTTGCCAGACCCCGAACAGTGCCCGCGCGTTCCTCGAGAGCCAGCGGGCCGCCGATGCCCCAGCCGTCGCTTACCGGCTCGCTTATTATGCCTTCGTTCAATGGCTGTGCTTCCGCCAGTGGCGCGCCCTACGTGCCCATGCTGATACTTGCGGGGTCAAACTAATGGGCGATGTGCCCATCGGCGTGAGCTGGCATTCCAGCGATGCATTTTTTTCCCGCGATTCGTTCCATCTCGATTGGTGGGGCGGGGCGCCACCCGAAAGCATGTTCGTCCATGACCGCTTTCTGCAGCAATGGGGGCAAAATTGGGGCATTCCGCTGTATCGCTGGGATGAGATGGAGGCGCAGGGGTTCCCGTGGTGGAAGCAGCGCATCCACAGTCTCACCGAAATTTTCCGCATCTTCCGCATCGACCACATCCTCGGCTTCTATCGCATCTACGCCTTTCCATGGCGGCCCGAACGCAATAGCGAATTCGCCTGCCTCGACCACGAGCAAGCCGCCGCCATCACCGGTGGCCGGCTGCCCCACTGGTTCAAGCGCCCCGACGACACGGCCGACAACCGCGCCGCCAATCGCCACGATGGCGACGTGCGGCTGCGAGCGATCGTCGAAGCGGCTGGCACCAACGAAATCGTGGCGGAAGACCTTGGCTGGGTGCCGGATTATGTGCGGCCGCACCTTGCCAAGTTAGGCATCGCTGGCTTCCGCATCCCGCACTGGGATTGCAACGAGCACGGCCACCCGCTGCGCGGCCATTTATTCCCCGAATGCAGCTTTGCCACCTATTCCACCCACGATCACGATCCGCTTGGGGCCATCTGGAATGCCTGCCACAACGCCACCAACCTCAACCACGGCCATTACTCTAACCAAGAGGAGGCAGATGCCGCACGCAATGCCCACCACGCGTTATGCATCCTGGCGGAATTCGCCGACATCCCCATTCCTGGCAACGGCCAATGGCCGCGCTTCACCGATGGCATTCAATGGCGCCTCATCAAGGTGCTCTTCGCGTCCTCTGCCCGCTACGTCGCACTGGTCGTCACCGAACTCTTCGGCCTCGAAGACCGAATCAACTGCCCCGGCACCCGCGGCCCACACAACTGGAGCTTCCGCCTGCCCTGGACGATAGCCCAAATCCGCGCCGACCCATTCCTCGCCTCCGCCTGCACCAAGCTCACCTCTATCATCGGCATCACTCGCAGATAAGAGCCCCCCTAAATACCCTTAAATTGGCACGCATGCCCGGGGCCCCGGGGGGGCACTAGGCTCAGACGCTACCGGCGATGCTGCGACCGGTAGAACGCAAGTCATCGCAAGCTTCCTTGAGACGATTAGCGAGGCCGATCTCGGCTTTTTTCAGATAGCCGCGCGGATCATAGGCTTTTTTATCGCCGACTTCGCCGTCGATTTTGAGCACCCCTTCGATGTTCTGGCAGATGTGGGTAACGATGGGGCGGGTGAAGGCGTATTGGGTATCGGTGTCGATATTCATTTTGACCACGCCGTAGTCGAGGGTTTCGCGGATATCGGAAAGCTCCGAGCCGGAACCGCCGTGGAACACCAGGTCCATTTCGGCAGCGGCACCGTGCTTGTCGGTGACTGCCTTTTGACCGTCGCGCAAGATGGTGGGCATGAGCTTGACGGCACCGGGCTTGTAGGCACCGTGGACATTGCCGAAAGTGGCGGCAAACAAGAAGCGACCCAGCGGTTGGAGCGTTTCATAAACGGTGAGCATATCCTCCGTGGTGGTGTAGAGCTTGTCGGCCGGGACGCCGGAGGTATCGTGACCATCCTCTTCGCCACCGACCACACCGGCCTCCACTTCGAGGATGATGTCTAAGTCAGCACACTCCTTGAGCAGCTTTTTGGATAGTTCCATGTTGTCGGCCAGCGGTAGTTCGGAGGCATCCAGCATGTGGCTCTGGAACAGTGGGCCCTTGCCCTCGGCAATGCGCTGGCGCGAGGCATCGAGCAACGGCCGCAGAAACGATTCGACCTTGCCGGGCTGGCAGTGGTCGGTGTGCAGGGCCACCAGCACCTTGTATTTTTCCGCCAAGCGATGGGCGGCTTCGGCGAGCACGATGGCCCCAAACGCTTCATCGCCCACGCTGGAGCCCGAGGCGAACTTGCCACCCCCAGTGGAAACCTGGATGATGCCGTCGGACTTGGATTCCGCGAACGCGCGCAGAGCCCCGTTGATGGTGACGATGGAAGTGACGTTGACCGCCGGATAGGCATAGCCACCTTGTTGGGCGGCGTCGAGCATGGCACGGTATTGAGCAGGGGTGGCAATTGGCATAACGGCCCCGTGCATAACCACCATGCGAGCCATCTGCAAGCAGTAACCAACAAAAAAGCCGGAAAAAAATCTTCCAGCCGAGTAGTTTGTAGCTTGCCATGCCCATCAGGTGGAGGTTTCTTGGCTCGAGCCGATGACAGAATCCGACACGATTGTTTGCAAGCCAACGCGCTGGTTTCTTTTGCGCGCCTTGGTGATGTTGCTGATGTTCAGCACATTTGCCGTGATGTTCTGTATGGACGGCAGCAGCGGCTACCGCAATAAGAACGAGGTTTTCTATCTGCACCAGGCGTTTCAGACGGCTAACACCAAGTTCACCGAAAGGAACCAGGGCGGCACCCTTACCCCAGAGGCGTGGAAGAATTTTGCGGCGACCCAGACGGTGGACTTTCCGGCGGATCGCTCGGTTTTGCCCACTCGGCTAACGGTGCCGATGGCGTGGCCGGAGATTTTGCAGGACTATGAGCGCATGCAACCGTTGAATTGGAACCTGCTGTGGCGGGAGTACACCAAGACCCGCGGCATCAATGAATCCGTCCCCGAAGAACCCTACGACAGCCGCAAAATCAAGGAACAATGGGTCGTGTTCTGGATTTGCGCCGGCCTCGCCCTCACCATCGGCTTTTTCCTGCTGCGCACCCTGCGCCGCAGCATCAGCGCCGATGCCCAGGCCGTCACCGACCAGCGCGGCCGCCGCGTCGCCTACGCCGACATGAAATTCCTCGACCTGCGCAAGTGGGACACCAAGGGCCTAGCCTTCGTCGCTTATGCCGGTGCTAGCGGCAGCGGGCGCATCCGCATCGATGGCCTGACCTACGGCGGCTTCCGCAAGGAAGACGGCGAGCCCGCCGAAAAACTCATCCTGCGGCTCCGCTCGAGCTTCTCCGGCGAAGTCATGGAGTACGCCCCGCTCAGCTCCACGCCACCAGCCAATACCCCAAGCACCACCGAAACCGGGCCCAAACCCGAGTGATTTGCCACTCTGGCAAAAAATTTTCGTGTCTGAAGCGTTTTTAGGAGTTGCCAAGTCCGGCTCCGACACGTTAAGCCAACTCCGACGCCAACCATAACCACTACAGTAGCCCATGTCTGATAAAAGTATCGAAGCCCGAGTGAAAGACATCATCGTCGACCAGCTCGGCGTGAGTGCCGATCAAGTGACCACAGAAGCAAAGTTTGTCGAGGACCTTGGTGCCGACTCACTCGACACCGTGGAGCTTGTGATGGCTTTTGAAGAAGAGTTCGACATTGAAGTGCCAGATGAAGAAGCCGAAAAGCTTCAATCCGTCGGCGATGTCATCACCTACATCAACAACCAACAAGGCTGATTCTATCCGCCGGTTTGTTTTGAAAAGGGTGGACTCCCCGGTGGTGTCCGCCCTTTTCTTTGCAATTCGCTCAATCTGCTGGACATTGGGTTGACCATGCACTCACCCGACGACATCCAATACGCGCTTGAAACGACCCGTGTGCTGCGCGAGCCGGACCGGCGGATCGAGACATTTGGTGAGACTCGTTTTGAATTCCAAATCATCAGCGAGCTGATGGATCAGGTCGGCCAGGTGCGCATCCGCACCGGCGAGGTGGAGGCGATGCGCCCACGGATTCTGCGGCCCGTACCTTACCGGGAAATCGAACTTGAGGGGTTTGACGCCACTGCCCGCGCCCGGATAGACGAGTTGATCGAAAAATTTCGCAGCGAGGGGAAGAATTTAGCTTTTTTGCAATACGGTTTTCAATTTCGGCGTGGCCAGGTGCACGAGGAAATCATTCATGATTCGATGGATGCGGTGCGCGAGCGGGTGTTGGAAGACATTCGGCGCACGGGCAATCCGACGCGAGCCATCATTGAGGGAGTGGACGACGCCTGGGAGGTTTCGATTCTGAAATTCTCCTTTGAGATGATTATTCGATCGCATGAGATCAACGCGTTTGATTTCAAGCGCCGCGGCCTTCTCTGAGCCAGGAACCGCCCATGAGCCTGTGGACCTTCGTCAAGCTGCTCGCCGCCGTCGCCGTGATCGCTGCCGTCGGTTTTACCGGCATGTTTGCCTACCACATGGCGGTGCGACCGATGGGAGGAGTGTTTGAGAAGATCGTACCCAATCCTGCGGTGGTGATCAACGCAGAGCCCGACCCGGCGTTTGCGGAGAGCGTGAATGCAGCGGTGATGCCCGACGTGGATCCCGGCGAGACGGCGTTTCAAAAAGCCCACGAACTCATTGCGCTGGGGAAACTGGCCGAGGCCCGCGACAAACTCAACACCGTCGTCAATATCTTTCCCACCTCATCCTCGGCCCCCAGCGCCCGCCACATCGTCGGCGAGATGAACCTCGATGACATCCTCTCCACCACCCAGATGGCCGGCAAGCAAACCCACATCGTCAAGCGCGGCGATTCGTTCCTCGGTATCGCCGCCCGTTACAAGACCACACTGGATTGCATCGTTAACCTCAATGGCTTGCAGGAACTCAAAAACCTGGTACCCGGCGAGGAATTGCTCGTCATGCCCTTGGAGTACCGCCTGCTCATCGAACCTCAGCACCAGTCGCTCTCGCTGTGGGATGGCGGCCGTTTCATCTGCGAATATCCCATCGTCCACCTCGCGGCTGCCGGCAAACTCACCAACTTACGCAGCACCATTGGTTCGAAAACCGGCCAACTCGACGCCCGCCGCAGCAAGCCCGACCCCAAAGCGCACGCCAAACCGGCAAGCAAACTGGCAGGCAAAGCCAAGACCAAGGTGACCAACAAAACCGAAGCGCCTGCGGAGACGACGGCTGAAGCAGCGGCGGAGGTCAAGGTTAGCAAAGCCATTCAATTGGCGAAGCTACCGCTGCAAATCCGGGCGTATGCGGCGGAAGACACTGGAGCACGCGGCATTTTCCTCAACCCGGTCGATATGGAGGAACTATTCCTGCTCACCCGCGTCGGCAACATCGTAGAAATCCGCCTGCCCGCCCGCTGAGCGCCGGCTTGAATGCGAATCCGATGCTCATGAGTTTTTTCGACTAATGAACCACTGATTGCACTGAGAACCCCTGCTGTCACTGGAAATCACCAAGCCTCAGTGGGTTTCAGTGGCTTCAGTGGTCGTATCAGAATGTCCAACTTTTCATAGTCCATCCTACCAAGCCCACCCTGGCAGCCAGCAATTGCCGCTTGCCTATCAAAGTTAAATCTATAAGCCTCTCCCCCGCCCATGCAAGTCCTCGAATTCGAAAAGCCCGTCGCCGAACTCGAACGTGAGTTGGAAAAACTCCGTGCTAAATCGCTCGCGCAAAACCTCGACTGCTCCGCCGAAATCGCCGCGATGGAGGAGCAAATCGCCACCACTAGGCTCTCGATCCATCAGAACCTGACACCTTGGCAGCGCGTGCAGATCGCCCGCCACACCAGTCGACCTTTCATGTTGGACTACGTGGCCAATGCCTTCACCGACTTTTGCGAACTCCACGGCGACCGTCACATCGGTGACGATCACGCCATGCCAGGCGGCTTCGCCCGCATCGGCGGCCAACGCGTTGTCGTCGTCGGTCACCAAAAGGGCCGCAATACCAAGGACAATCTCCGCCGCAACTTCGGCAGCGCCCATCCCGAGGGCTACCGCAAGGCCATGCGCCTAATGAAACTCGCCGAAAAATTCGGCCTGCCCGTCATCACCCTCATTGACACCCCTGGTGCCTTCCCCGGCATCGGTGCCGAGGAGCGCAATATTGCCGAAGCCATCGCCTTCAACTTGCGCGAAATGATGTTGCTGCGCGTGCCCACCATTGCGGTGGTACTCGGCGAGGGCGGCTCCGGCGGGGCCCTGGGCATCGGCGTGGCCGACCGCGTCATCATGATGGAAAACGCCTACTATTCGGTCATCAGTCCGGAAGGATGCGCCGCCATCCTGTGGAAGCACCGCAAGCACGCACCCGAAGCCGCTGCTGCCATGAAGCTCGTCGCTCCTGATCTCAAGCAACTCGGACTCATCGACGACGTCATCGACGAACCCACCGGCGGCGCCCATTACGACCATCAGGCCGCCGCGAGTACGTTCCGGGATTGCATTCTGCGCCATCTCGCCGAACTCGCCACTCTGTCCACCGAGGAATTGCTCGCTCAGCGTTACCAAAAATTCCGCTCTTTCGGCGAGTGGACGGGCAAGTAAGCCCGACAGCGCTCAGCACAACGCCCGCAGCAACAGCGCATAGACGCGGCGACGCGGGACTTTGACGCGGGACTGGAGGGTTTGCCAGGTGGCACCACGGAGCCGTACGAGGGTTTCGGCGGCGAGCAGGGCCGGCAACTGGGTAGCGGCCCGCAGCCGCCGCATTGGCAAACTCAGGGCATAGCTCCGGCCTTGCTCGATCCACGGCAGTGCGCGCTCCAGCCAACTGGCATGACAGGCGAGCAAGGCCGCGCGGTCGGCCGGGTCGGCCACCGGCAGGTAACACCTCCCGGCGGCCAAGTCCACCGGCAGATCGCGCAGAATGTTGACGAGTTGCAGGCCTTTGCCATAAGCCCGCCCCTGATCTAGCAAAACCGCCGGATCGCCGCTGGAAAACCGGCTGCCGAGGGTGAGAAACCCGAGCCGGGTCCAAAATTCGCCGACGCAGCCAGCGACCCTCCAGGCGTAGTCATCCAAGGCCGCGGCGTCTGGCAGGGCGACGGGCTGCTCGCCGCTGGCGGTGGCGAAGCGCTGCAAATCGAGTTGCTGGCCGCTGATGATGGTGGCCACCACCTCGCACACCAGCGCCGCCTCTGCCGCCGGCAATGCGTGCAGCCAGCTGAGCAGCGCCGGCGTTTGCTCCAGCAAGCGGCGCTCACGCGGATCGGGCAGAGCATCGAGCAACGTCTGCGGCCAGCACTGCAGCGCAACTGGCGCAGCCACCGCCTCCGCGAAGGCCGCCAATGCCTCCGTCCGCCGCGCCACCGGCACAGTGGTGGCATCGGCTAGGGTGTCGGAGGTCCGGGCGAGCAAGTAGCCCAAGCTCGCGGCACTACGCATGGGAGCAGGCAACAGGCGCAAGCTGAGGAAAAATGAGCGAGCGACGCCTTTGAGGATTTGGGATTCGGCTACGCCATTCACGCCGGTAAGAGTAACCGGAGCCAGCGCGCCGGGCAAGTCCTGTGTGGCATGCGCCTCCAGTTCATGCTGATGAAATACATTGTAGCGGCGGTCTGTGACCGCCGCTAGCAAATGAGCCTAGCGCATCTCTTGCGCATCGACGCTCTCAGAGCGCCGCTACATGCGTCCCTGCGCCTCAGCCTTGCTGCGGCGCTCTTCGGCAGCTTAGGTCGTGCTTTTGGTGGCGCGCTTGCGGGCGTTGGCATCGAGCACCCGCTTGCGCAGTCGGATATTCTTCGGCGTGGCTTCCACCAATTCGTCGGCATCGATGTACTCGATGGCACGTTCCAGAGAGAAGCGGATAGGCGGGGTGAGCTTGGATGTCTTGTCCTTGCCTGACGAGCGCATGTTGTCGAGGTGCTTTTCCTTGACCGGATTGACCGGCAAATCACCGATGCGGGGATTTTCACCGACGAGCATGCCGGCATAGACGGCGTCGCCGGGAGCGACAAACAAGGTGCCGCGGTCCTCTAGGGTTTGCAGCGAGTAGGGGGTGGCGGTGCCGGCGTCCATCGACACCAGCGTTCCGGTGGTGCGGTTGGTGATCTCACCGGCGTGTTCGGCGTACTCCTTGAACAAATGACTCATGATCCCGTGACCGGAGGTCAGGTTGACCAACTCGGTCTCAAAACCGATCAGGCCGCGGGTGGGAATAACCGCTTGGACAAAGGTGCGCCCACTTGGCTCGGTGTCCATGTGTTCCATGAGGCCCTTGCGGTTGATGAGAATTTTAAGAATCCCCTGAGTGTAATCGCCGGGGGCCTCGATGTAGAGGGTTTCGTAGGGTTCCAACAACTTGCCGGCCTCGTTGCGGCGATAGATGACCATCGGCCGAGACACGCATACTTCAAACCGCTCGCGGCGCATCTGCTCGACGAGCACCGCAATCTGCATCGCTCCGCGCGCCGATACATTGAAAATACCCGACTGATCGGTGTCCTCCACCTGGATGGAAATGTTGGTTTTCAACTCGCGCATCAAGCGGTCGCGGATGGCACGCGAAGTCACGTGCTTGCCCTCGCGGCCGGCCAGCGGGCCGTCGTTGATCGAGAACTGCATTTGCACCGTCGGCGGATCGATGGCGACGAAGGGCAGCGGCTCCATGTCCGGCGAGGCGCTGAGGGTTTCGCCGATGTCGATGCTTTCAATGCCGGCAGCGATGCCGACGATGCCGCCCGCGCCGCAACCTTCCGAGTCGGTAGTGGCCAGACCGGAGTAGGTGAAGGTTTTCATCACCTTGGACTGTTGTTTGGTGCCGTCCTTGCGCAGCAGCCAGATGGTATCGCCTTTCTTGACGTCGCCACCGAGCACTTTGCCGATGGCCACGCGGCCGACGTATTCATCCCACTCGATGTTGGAAACCAACATGAAAAACGGTGCCGCGGGATCGGCCTTGGGCTCCGGGATGAAATCGACGATTTTTTGCAGGAGCGGAATACAGTCTTTGCGCTCATCGTCGGGATGATTCATGAAATACCCGTCGCGGGCTGAGCCATAGACGAAGGGGGCGTTGAATTGATCATCGCTGGCATCCAGATCGAGAAAGAGTTCGAGCACCTGGTCGTGCACCTTGAGCGGCTCAGCCAGCGGACGGTC
The DNA here is from genome assembly GCA_008932955.1 of Verrucomicrobiota bacterium. Classification (GTDB taxonomy): domain Bacteria; phylum Verrucomicrobiota; class Verrucomicrobiia; order Verrucomicrobiales; family Akkermansiaceae; genus Luteolibacter. The sequence goes on along the minus strand of WBXE01000003.1, from coordinate 2,282 downwards.
AATTTTATTGATGACCACGATCGGCTTGAGACCTTCTTCCATCGCCTTGCGCAACACAAAACGCGTCTGCGCTTGCGGGCCACCGAAGGCATCGACGACAAGCAGCACGCCATCGACCATTTTCATGACGCGTTCGACTTCGGCGCCGAAATCGGCGTGGCCCGGGGTATCGACGATGTTGATGGTGTACCCTTCCCAATGGACGGCGGTATTTTTCGCCTTGATGGTGATGCCTTTTTCCCGCTCAAGGTCCATCGAGTCCATCGCCCGCTCGGTGACGGCCTGGTTTTCACGGTAGGTGCCGCCGGCTTGCAAAAGCTGGTCCACAAGGGTGGTTTTCCCATGGTCAACATGGGCGATGATGGCGAGATTTCTGATTTTGAGGGACATTGCAGCGTTGGGGGGGGATCCGGCAGAGTGTGCGGGGAGGCGGGTCTATGCACGCCTTTCCCGAAAATTGCAAGACAGGATTCGGGAAAATTCGCTCAATCCCAAGGCAAACTTGTCACAACCCTGCAAATTTGTGCCGAGAAGCCCCCACCCCTTCGCTATCGCCATGCCCATTCCCACTGATCCGGTAGGCAGCCACGACGCTAGTGTCGTCGTGCGGAAGGAGCAGGCATGAACCGAACCTGCTGCACGCACTCATGGGCCGCGCTTGCGCCACCACCAGAAAATGTGGCGCTTCCTTAACCCTCGAGCTCTTCCTGCAGCCAGCGTTGAAACGCAGGGTGGTCGGCGAGATCGTACTGAAAACAGCGGAACCCGTGGGCGCGACCGGTGGCAATATTGTCAGCCAGATCGTCGATGTAGAGAGTGGTGGCCGGATCCAGCTGGTGAGTGGCGATGGCGGACTGGTAAATCGCCGGCTCAGGTTTGATGGATCCGACTTCAAACGACAGCACCGCAGCATCAAACAAGGCAAAATCGCTGAACACCTCGAAAATCCACGGACAATGAATCGGGTTGGTATTGGAAAAGAGGATGAGCCGGTGGCCGGCCGCGGCCAACTCGCGCACCTCCTGCCACATCGGCTCGTTCGGCGTGAATATATGCCTCCAAGCGTACCGGAATTCGTCGTGACTCGCCGGACTGCCTAGCAACTCCAGAGCCATCGCAATGTACGCGTCCTCCGTCATGGCACCGGCTTCAAACGCATCCCGCTTGTCCAAAAATCTAGCGAGGGCCCCGGCTACATCGCGCTCGCCGGGCGGCAGCAAGCGGGCCAGCGAAGGCTCGAAATCAAAGTCCAAAAGCACGCGGCCGATGTCGATGAGGAAGGTCACGCGCGCGACACAAGACGCAAATGACGCTAAGATCAATTTTAATTTGCAAGCAAGCGGCTGGGAGTCGCGCAAGCCGGACTCCGCAGGTGAAATCCGGGCTTCGGTTCTAAAACCACAGATCACCACGCTCCACCACAAGGTCAGGGATTTTGGCTGGTTTTGGCTTGCCGCAAGCTGTGTCAAGAGCGAGCATGCAGGTTATGTCGGACAAGCCCCCGCATCACCCCCACGACAAACTCTTCAAGAGCACTTTCGGGCAACCCGCCAACGCCGCTGGCTTTCTGCGCGGCGAGCTTCCAGCCGGGCTTGCCGCGGCATTCGACTGGGACCACCTGCGGCTCGAACCCGGTAGTTATATCGATTCCCACTACCGCCACAGCGAGAGCGATCTGCTATTTTCAGCGCCGCTGCACGGGCAGGATTGCCTGATTTACGTGCTCTTCGAACACCAACGCGAGTTCGACCGTTGGCTTGCCTTGCGGCTGCTGCGCTACATGGTACGCATTTGGGAGAAATTCCTCCACCAGCAACCCAAGGCGACCCGCTTGCCTGTCATTGTGCCGGTGGTGCTGGCGCAAAATGCGGCGCGGTGGGAGCTGCCGCCGGAGTTTTCGGCCCTTCTGGACATTCCCGCCGGACTGGCTGACGACGTCTGCCCCTTTATTCCCGATTTTACCTTCCGGCTCATCCAGTTGGCCGACCTGTCATTTGATAGAATAGTCGGCACCGCGGCGGGCATTCTCGTGCTGCGCACGCTCAAGGCTGAGCGCACGGGCCAATTGCTCGGGGCGGAGGTCTGGGACGAAGCTCTCATCCGCCGCGCGTTGGCGACCTTCGAGATGATCCTGCGTTACGTTTATGGGCAGGCTGATGTTGACAAAACCGCCTTCGCTCGTAAGGTGGCGGCGTTGCACTCGCCCACTATCAGGGATACCGCCATGACTCTCGCTCAACAATTCCGTCAGGAAGGCCGTCAGGAAGGCCGTCAGGAAGGCC
>WBXE01000002.1 GCA_008932955.1 Verrucomicrobiota bacterium | reverse complement strand
GATCCTCGTAGCTGCCCTGTTCCGCAGGTAGGTAAAACGACCAGGTTTTGCCATCGGTAAGCACGATGAATGGAACACCAGTGTGGAAGGCATACTCCAATGCTTGCCGAACACCATCTTCTGCCTTCCCCGGTTGCTTTACCTCAATGAAAACAGCTGGTTTAGATGGCGGATGACAGAGCGCAAAGTCTGCACGACCCTCACCAGTCTGAAATCCGGGCCAGATGATATTGGTGTCGTATACATCCCAGCCGAGCTCTTGAAGGAGTCGAAGAACAATGCCCTGAGAAATCGCCTGTTCGTTAGGAAAGCGTCCCTGCTGGAGCCGCGAAGTGATGTCTGCGATGGTTTCAGCTAGTGCCATGTTATTTTCTTTTGGAGATGAAAGGCCAAAGGACGAGAGGAATCAGAATGGCGAAAATGTCGTTTTTGTTTCGGTTTATGGTTCAGTCGATTGAGGAAACCCATTCGCCGGCCACCACCATTTCCGGGCCTTCGTGGGGGCGACGGGGATGGGACCGTAGTCCGGGTTCAGGGGGAGGTGTTCGATGCGGTCGTGGCGCCAGGCGTCCTGGCCGCGGCGCCCATGCGCAACGAATACAGTCTCAGCGCGTTGTTCAAGCATGGGCAGGCCACAGGCGCGCGCCGCGAGACGCGGCACGCACGGACTCCGCCCGAGGCGCGCAGCCACGGCGCGCACTAACGGCGGAGTGGCTCAGGCTTGATCGATGATTTTCTCGGTTGCTGCGTCGATGATGGCGAAGCGTTCGCGGTTGCGGGACGGTTCGGAGCGGAAGATGAGGCGGCCGGAATGCGAGCGCTCGAGTTCGACGAGGAGTTTGGCGTCCTCACTCTTGAAGCGGTTGAGCACGTCGCTGTTCACCACAATGATGATGTCGCCAAGGGTGTCGCGATGCTTTTGGATGACCGTATTGAGGCGGCGCTGGATCTCAACCGACATGGTCATCGGTGTCTTGACGCGAGCGCGGCCCTGGCAGTATGGGCAGGGTTCATACATCGAGTCGCGCAACGATTCGTTGAGTCGCTGGCGGGTCATTTCCATCAGCCCCACCGGCGAAATTTGCAGCGCCTGGGTCTTGGCCTTGTCCTTTTTAAGCCGGTCGCGCATGGTTTTGTACACCGTCTGTTGGTCCTTGCGATGGCGCATGTCGATGAAGTCAACCACCACCAAGCCGCCGATGTTGCGCAGGCGCAGTTGGCGGGCCACTTCCTGGGCGGCTTCGACGTTGGTTTCCAGAATCATCCGGTCCACATCCTTGGAGCCGCGGTTGCGGCCGGTGTTCACGTCGATGGAGATGAGTGCTTCGGTTTCGTCAATGACGATATAACCGCCGCAAGGTAGCCACACTTGGCGCGAGAAGGCTTCGTCGATTTGCTTCTGGATATTGACCCGTTCGAAAATCGGTTGGGTGGCGGAGGGCAGATAGTGGACGCGGCGTTTGGCACGGCGGGAGATTTTGCCGGCGATTTCGCGGATGATTTCGGTGGTGGCGGCGTCATCACAGATGATCTGGTCGATCTCGTCAGTTAGGAAATCGCGGGCGGTGCGCTCGATCAAATCAGGCTCCTGGAAGATGCAGGCGGGCGTGGGTGAATTGACGCGGCATTCCTCGATTTGGTCCCACTGTTCCAGCAGCATGGCGAGGTCCCTAACGAAATGGCGGGCGCGGGTGCCTGAGGCGACGGTACGCATGATGATGCCCATGCCCTCTGGGACCGAGAGTTTCTGGACGATTTTGCGCAAGCGTTGGCGTTCGGCGGGATCCTCGATTTTACGCGAGATGCCGAATTGTTCGGTGTAGGGCATGAGCACCAGATAGCGGCCGGCCAGCGAAATGTTGGTCGTCACCCGCGGGCCCTTGGTGCCGATCGGGCCTTTGGATACTTGGATGACAATCTCCGAGCCCACCGGATAGATATCGGGAATGTCCTTGGAAGTGACTTTTTTCTGCTGCCGCTTGTTATGGCTTTCGCGTTGGATTTCCTCCAGGCCGGCATCCAGCGCGGCTGGGATGGCATCCCAAAAATGCAGGAAGGCATTTTTGTCCAGCCCGATATCGACGAACATGGCCTTGAGGCCGGGCTCGATATTTTTGACGCGGCCCTTGAAGATACCGCCGACGATATTCTGGTCACCTTCGCGTTCGACGGTGTATTCTTCCAGGACTCCATCTTCGAGGAGGGCGACGCGACGTTCGAGTTTTTCGACGTTGACGATAATGCTGTTGCCACGTGAGGGGTCGGGCTTGCCGATGCCGAGGAGGCGTTTAATGCGTTGAATCATGGTTGGTATTATGTTAGAGTGTTTGATTAGAGTGAGTCTGTTAGGGTTCGGTGACGGGTTGTGCGCGAGGGATGACGGTGCCATCCTCGTCTACTTCTGGGGTGATGACGGGAGAGGGGATGAGAGGAGCGGTGGTGGCGGGCGCGGTGGGAGCCTCAAGGTTTTCGACTTCCTCGCCGGTTTCGCCGCTGCCGTCGGCATCCTCGCTGCCTGGGGTGACGAGCGGGTCATCTTTGGGAATGACGATTTCCTCGATGCGGTTGGTGTTGCCGGGCACGGCGCTCTGGGGTTTGAGAGGTAGCTTGATGCCGTCGTCCTGGGCAAAGAGGCCGCGCAAAATTAGGTTCGCCAGCGGTCCGCATACTTTGCCGCCGGAGCCGCCGTTTTGCACCAGCACGCACACGGCATACTTCGGCTTGTCATATGGACCGAAGCAAATGACCCATGAATTGTTGGATTTTTTCCCGTCATCGATGGTTTGGGCGGTGCCGGTTTTGCCGGCGAGTTCGATGCCGGGGATTTTCACTCGGGAGGCGGTGCCGCCCGGGTTGTTGACGGCCATCCACATGCCGTGGCGGAGGAGTTCTAAATCGGCGGGCTTAACCCCCGCAGCGATCAGATCAACCTTGAGCTCGGGCTTGTCCTCAATGATCCTATGGCCATCGACGGCGGTGGCCGATTTGACAATCCGCGGCTTATAGTATTTCCCACCGTTGGCGATGCTAGCCGTCATGGCGCAGAGTTGTAGCGGGGTGGCCATGGCATCGGCTTGGCCGATGGCGAGCATCGCGGTGATGGCCGGGGTCATCGAAGCGGCGGGATTGGCGGCACGCCAAGCGGGGCTGCCGGGTAGGGTGCCGGCGGATTCGTCGGGCAGTTCGATACCGGTGGGTTTACCGAGGCCGAGCATCTGGAAGCCGGTGACCATGGCTTTCCAACCGATGGTATTGGCGAGTTTCATGAAATAGGGATTGCATGATTGTTGAATCGCCTTGGGCAGGGTGAGCGAGCCGTGGCTGCTGCGGTGCTGGTTCCAAATCCAGCAACCGATTTTGATGTTGCCAAACAAGATATAGCCATCGCAGGAAAACACGCGGTTGGCCATGCCTTCGAGGGCGCCGGAGATGGCGGTGGGCGGCTTGAAGGTGGAGCCCGGGGTGAACGGCTTGATCGCGCGGTTGGAAAATGGATCCATTTTCTGGTTATCCAGATAGCCTTTCCAACGGGCACGCGAGATGGAGGGTATGAAATCGTTGGGATTGTAATCCGGAATGGCAGCCATGGCGATGACCTCGCCGGTGTTCACGTCCATGACGACGGCGGCGGCGCGACCGGCGCGGCGGAGGACATTTTCGACGTGGAGTTGGGCGCGGGCATCGATGGCGAGGGTGAGTTTGGCGCCGATGCCCGGCTTGGTGTAGCCGATCATGCGGATGACATGGCCTTTCTCATCCTTGAGGAGTTTTTTCTGGCCCTCCGGACCGCGCAGGATCGCGTCCATGCTTTGCTCTATGCCGGCGATGCCCTTGGCGTCGCCGATGTAATGATCGAACAGGCGTTTATCACTCTCGGGAATGTCCGCCGGTTCCCATGGCTTGATGTAGCCGAGGACATGGCTGGCCAAGGCAGCGTATGGGTATTGACGCAGCGGCCGGGTGCTCAGATAGACGCCGGGTAACTCGAGATTGTGCTCGGCGCAGCGCGCAAAATCATCGTAGGTCAGATCGGTGCGGTAGCTGAAGGGTACCAGTCCGCGGTGCGTTAGATAATGGGTGCGCAACGCGCCGGCATTATAGTTTTTGGTTAGTCCGAGCTCGTCGAAGCGTTTGATGGTCCAGTTGTTGACGATTTGAACTATGTCTTTTTCCTCCTCCAGCCGCTCCACGCCGTCTTTTTTACTGAGGCGTTTGAGTGCCGGATCGGCGGCATGTTGCAACTTATAGGCCTTGTGGATTTCCTCGAGGTTGAAGGAAATTTCGTAGTTGCGCAAGTTGCGGGCCAACAGGATGCCGTTGCGGTCGGTGATTTCGCCGCGGATCCCCGGTTCGCGCACGCTGACGGTGCTGTTGCCGGGGATCATTTGCAAAAATTCATCGCGGCGTTTAATCTGGAAATCATACAAGCGGTTAAGCAATACGCCGAAGCCCGTCAGCACGAGTGCTGTGAGCAGGTAGAGGCGCATGCGGTAGCTCGGTTCCATGTAGGTTAGAAATGGCGTCGGCGTTTTTTAGCGGCCTCTGGGTTGATCGAGTGGCGGCACCAACTGGCGATGCGGAAGAGAATCCAGAACACCAGCGGTGAGAACAGCATGGTGAGCAGCGCGGTGTAAGCCATTTGCAAAGCGGTGGCCTTGGTAAAGATGAAGTTGCCGCGCACGAAAGTGATGATGAGGTATTCGGCGGCCAGATACAGCAAGATGGCGATCCCGGAGAGCAGCGCCGAGAAATACCACTTGCCTTGTTTGAAGAGCGGTTGGATGCCTTGCATCAGAAAGCCCATCGCCCCAAACAGCAGGATCGAATAACCGAAGCGCAGCGATTCGACCGGTTGACTATAGATTTCCGGATCCCCTCCGTGGGCCCCAATGGAACACTGCGCATCCCACAGGAAACCACACACAAACGCCAGCAACAGCATGGTGGGTTGTCCCACGGTTACCGCCGCACATAGGAACACCAGTTGCACTAACAGCACGCGTGAATGATGCAGCGCGGTGAGCGCGGGCAAGAACTGCTGGACCACGAAGCTGGCCAGCACTAACAGTACAGTGATGAGCGTGTAGCGGGTCACTTCTTCAGGGGCTCTTTGGATAGCACGACAAACACCGTGCCAAGATCCGCGAAGTTCACCGCTGGTCGGACGAGAGCTTCGGAATCTTCGGCGCCCTTTTCGACGGACACGATGGTTCCAAGGAGGATGTTGGCCTGGAAAATCCCTCCGCGGCCGGTGGTGAACACGCGCTGGCCGGAGTGCAGCGCGGCATTCTTCGATAAAAACTTTAGCCGCAGCAGCGGCGCGCCTTCAAACTGGCCGCGCTGGCCGCTGAGAATGCCCACCTCGGGACTGTCCTCAACCTTGGCCGAAACTTGGCATGCTTCGTCGGTTAGTAAAATAACCGATGAGCGGTCCTTCGCAGGGCGGTCGATGATGCCCACCAGTCCCTCGTTGGAAAGCACGGCGAGTTGGCTGCAGATGTTGCGTTCCTCGCCGACGTCGATTTCGACGGTTTGCCACCACGTGGTGGGCTGGCGGCGGATGACCTGAGCGGCGGCGACATTGAAGCTGGAGGTCTTTTTGAAATCCAGGGCATGGCGGAGTTGGGTGTTTTCGCGTTCGAGTTCGCGGTAGCGGGACTCGACGATATGGAGGCGGCCGATTTCGCGGTTAACGGTGGCGATTTCGGCCTCCAAGACTTTGGAATGCTGGACCTCATCGAGGAAGCTGCGGGCGTAGGCTTCGGTCTGCGAGCCACTCTTGAGGAAGGGGCCGATCGCGCCAAAATAGCCGCGTTGGATCTCGCGCACGGAGCGCTCACTGCGGGTGAGCGCCCAAACGGCCCCACTCATAAAGAGCAGGATGGCAATAAGATTGAGCGGCTTCATGGCCGGGACCTGCCTAGCGCTCGACCCTGCGGTCGGTGTTGGTGACGCGCTTCAAGAGGGCGAGTTCCTGAAGTGCTTTACCCGTGCCTTCGGCCACTGCGCTGAGGGGATCCTCGGCGATGTGGACGGGCAGCCCGGTTTCTTCGCGCAGCAGACGGTCGAGTCCCTTGAGCAGGGCGCCGCCGCCAGCTAGCACGATGCCGCGGTCGACCAGGTCGGCGGCGAGTTCGGGCGGGCAGCGCTCGAGAGTGGTGCGCACGGCATCCACGATGGTGCTGAGCGGATCGGCCATGGCCTCGCGGATTTCCTGCGACGTGATGGTGATGGTTTTGGGCAGGCCGGCGACGAGATCGCGGCCCTTGACCTCCATGGTCATTTCCTTGGGCAGCGGGGCGGCTGAGCCGAGACGGATTTTGATATCCTCGGAGGTGCGCTCGCCGATCATCAGGTTGTAGGCGCGCTTCATATAGGAAACGATCGCCTCGTCCAATTCATCGCCGGCGGTGCGCACGCTGCGGGCGTAGACAATGCCGGACAGGGAGATGAGAGCCACCTCGGTGGTGCCGCCGCCGATGTCCACGATCATGTTGCCGGAGGCATCTTGCACCGGCAGGCCCACGCCGATCGCGGCGGCCATTGGCTCTTCGATGAGGTACACTTCGCGGGCACCGGCCTGTTCGGCGCTTTCGCGCACCGCGCGGCGCTCCACTTCGGTGATGCCCGAGGGGATGGCAATGAGCACCCGGGGGTTGGAGCGGCGGTTCTTATTCACCTTGCGGATGAAGTGGCGCAGCATCGCCTCGGTCACTTCAAAGTCCGCGATCACCCCATCCTTGAGCGGCCGGATGGCTACGATATTGCCCGGCGTGCGGCCCAGCATGCGTTTGGCATCGTCGCCCACGGCGAGCACCTCGTTGGTGCCGGCCTTGACTGCCACCACCGACGGTTCGCGCAGCACCACGCCATGATCTTTAACGTAAATAAGCGTATTGGCCGTGCCGAGGTCGATCCCGATGTCATTGGGAAAAAAATTCCCAAAAAGTTTTTTGAGTATGAAAAATGGTTGCAAAGCAAAGACTTGTGAAAAAATTGATTGGCTCGGCAGCGCCTGTGGGGTGGTGATTGATGGCGCGCGAGGCGGCGAAAATCAAGACTCGACCAGAACCCCGCCGAGGGGGAGAGGATGGGATATGCGGGAATCTCGCACAAGTCAAACAAAAATCCTGAGCTCGCGGCCAAGCATGTGGGGTCAAGTGAGGGATTTTTTGGGATGGTTGGCGACGGTTTTTTACCACTGAGGTACTGATTATCACTGAAACCTTCAATGAATAGAATTCTCTACTATTTATCTGTCACCATGTCGCCAACAGCGTTCCGGCATGAGAGAAAGAATGCGCCGTTGGCGTTGCCGGACTGCGGTTTTTCGGTTATGCATTGTTGCAGATGACCTTGCCCGCGCCCCTGACCTATTGCCCGGATCTCCTCAGCTACGCCCGCAGACCCACTCGCGAGGTGATGGTAGGGCATCTGGGCATGGGGGCCGACCACCCGTTGCGCGTGCAATCGATGATCACCGCCGATACCCGCGATACCCCGGCCTGCGTCGCCGAGGTGCTCGCTCTCGCCGAGGTCGGCTGCGAAATCGTGCGCATCACCGCCCAAACAAAAATCTACGCCGCCAACCTCCGCCATATCGCCCACGACGTCCGTGCCGCCGGTTGCCAGGTGCCCCTCGTCGCCGATATCCATTTCAAACCCGACGCCGCCATGGAGGCCGCCAAGTGGGTCGAAAAAGTCCGCGTCAACCCGGGAAATTACTCCGATAAGAAAAAATTTGCGGTGCGCGAGTACGACGATGCGCAATATGCCGAGGAGCTTGAGCGCATCCGCGCCGAGTTTGCCCCGCTAGTGCGCCGCTGCAAGGAGCTGGGCCGTGCCATGCGCATCGGCACCAATCACGGGTCGCTCTCCGACCGCATCATGAACCGCTATGGCGACACCCCGCTGGGCATGGTCGAGAGCGCGCTTGAATTTGCCCGCATCGCCCGCGACGATAACTACCACCAGTTGATTTTTTCGATGAAGGCGTCCAACCCGAAGGTCATGATCGAGGCCTATCGCTTACTCGTCGCCCGCCTTGCCACCGAGGGCCCGGACTGGAATTACCCGATCCACCTCGGCGTCACTGAAGCCGGCGATGGCGAAGACGGTCGCATCAAAAGCGCCATCGGTATCGGCTCACTTCTCGCCGATGGCATCGGCGACACCATCCGCGTCTCGCTCACCGAAGACTCAATCCACGAAATCCCCGTTGCCCAAGCCCTCGTGCGTGGCTGCGGCGGCCATAGCGCAGGTGGCTGCGGCGTCCCGCCGCAGGCCGTGGAAGCCGCGTCTCGCGGCGACTCTTCCATAACCTACCAGCGCCGCAAGAGTTCGGTCATCAGCGTGATGGGGCATGAGCTCGGCGGCGAGCGCACGGTGCGCGTGTTCACCACCCAGGACCGCTGGAACGCCATCGCCCACAAAATTGCCGCCATGGGCGAATTTAAACCCGAGGTCATCCTCGAACAATCCGGCGTCTGCTCACTCGACCCCCGTGATACCGCGGCCATCGCCCAGCTCAATGCTGCCGCAGAGCCCCAACTCATCACCGTGGCCGACGGCATTGCCATGGAAGTCATCCACGCCTTCCGCTTGCTCGCGGCCAGCGCCGACCCGCGTCACCCGATCCTGCTTAAAGATACCTTGTCGCCTGCTCCGACCCAAGAGGGCGCGGAGGCGGGGGAGTCGGAGTTAGATACCACCCTCAGCGCCGCCTGTAACCTAGGCTCGCTGCTGTGCGACGGCATCGGCGATGCTATTATTGTTAGGGGCGAGCCCGCCCCCGGCAGTTCCCTGCGCCTCGCCTATAATATCCTGCAAGCCGCCGGTACCCGTATCTTTAAAACCGACTATGTGGCATGTCCGAGTTGCGGCCGCACGCTCTTCAACCTGCAACACACCACCCAAAAAATCCGTGCTGCCACCGGTCACCTCAAGGGCGTGCGCATCGCCGTGATGGGCTGCATCGTCAACGGCCCCGGCGAAATGGCCGACGCGGATTTCGGCTACGTCGGCGGCGCTCCGGGAAAAATCAACCTCTATGTCGGCAAAACCCCAGTCCAATTCAATATCCCGGAAAGCGAAGCCGTCACTCATCTAACCGACCTCATCCGCGAGCACGGCAAATGGATCGACCCGCCCGCCGCCACCAGCCACACCGACTCGCTTGACTCCGGTATGGCCCGTTAGGGAGCGACGACGTTAGTGTCGTCGGGCGGAAGGCTCGCCCCTGTAGAGAGCCCGCAGCACTCCTTCATGGACTGCGCTTCCGCAATCACCCCAGGAATGGGGTGGCTCCTTATCTCGCACAAGTGACATTCCGGCGCTATATCCGCCCGCCCGCCACTAATGCCTAACGATCCGTCTGCCGCGCGTGGAGAATTTCCTGTGCGGTGGCGGTGGCCGTGCCCATTTTGGCGACCACCACGCCCGCTGCTAGATTCGCGAGGCTGGCCGCTTCCACCGCATCGGCACCGCTGGCCAGTGCTGCGGTAAGGCTGGCTATCACCGTGTCGCCGGCACCGCACACGTCAAATATCTCCCGGGCCTCGGTGGCTAACTGATGGGCCACCTCGCCATCGCGGCTCACCGCCATGCCGTCGGCACCCAGCGTGATGACTAACCATTTGGGCGCAAACGCGGCATGAATCCGCCGGCAGACATCGGCTAACGGATAAATTTCGCCCGGTCCCGGCTCCGGCAGTCCGGCGAGTTCGAGCGCTTCGTGGCGGTTGGGCGTGAGCAGGCCGGCACCGCGCAGATTGAGGTGGCGTGCGGGTTTGGGATCCACGGCGACGAGCGTGCCGCGTGCTGAGGCCAAGCTGAGGAGTTGATCTATCAGAGGTTGGGTGACCACCCCTTTGGCGTAATCGGAAATGATGACCGCATCGGCAGCGGCCACCGCCGCTTCTAATAATTTGCCGATACCCGCGGCGGCATCCAGCGCGTAGGCGTGGCGTGCGGCCTCGCGGTCGATCCGGCAGAGTTGTTGGGTGCGGGCTACCACGCGGGTCTTGACGATGCTCGCTACCGCTGGATCGATGACGCAGCGGCTGATGTCGATGGCCGCCTCACCCAGCATGCGGGTGAGGTGCCTGCCCGCCTCATCCTCCCCGAACATGCCTATCAGCGAGGCCTGGCCGCCCAGCGCGGCGACGTTGAGGGCGACGTTGGCCGCCCCCCGGCACTGTGGCTTTCGCGCATCACATGCAACACCGGCACCGGTGCCTCCGGTGAGATGCGGTTGACGTCGCCCCAGATGTAATGGTCCAACATCACGTCGCCGATCACCAGGATGCGGACGTTGCGGATGGCTTCGAGGATGGCGGGGGTGTTCATGCCCGTGGCGGTGTGCGTTGTAGCGGCGGTCTGTGACCGTCGATGTTTTGTAGCTGCGGTCTGTGACCGCCGTTAGCGAATGAAAATCGACTCATGGCATCATCTCGGGCCAGGGCGTGGCGTCGATAGCTTCGAGCCATTGGTGGAGGACGAGGGTATGGATTTCCTGAATCCGCGCAGTGTTGTTAGATGGAACGATGATTTCGTGCTGGCACAGGCCGCGGGCCTGACCGCCATCGCGGCCGGCTAGCAGGATGGTGGTCACTCCGAGCTTGGCGGCGGCATGGAAAGCGGCGATGACGTTGGCGCTGTTGCCGCTGGTGGTGAAGCCGACGAGCACGTCGCCGCGGCGTCCGAGTGCTTGCACACCGCGGGCAAACACTTGCTCGTAGCCATAGTCATTGCAGATGCAGGTGATGGCCGTGGGGTCGGCGTTGAGGCACAAACCGGGCAGCGCTCGCCGCTCGATGCGATAGCGTCCGACGAGTTCCTCGGCAAGGTGCAGGGCGTCGGCCGCACTGCCGCCATTGCCGCAGCTGAGCAGCTTGCCGCCTCTTTGAATGCTCGCAATGATGGCCTGCCCGGCGGCCTCGACGGCCACTGCCAGGGTGCGACACGCGTCGAGCACGTCCCGCAATTCAGTTAGTGAAGTTTCAAATGAAGGGGGAGTCATGAGGTCAGAATTCTTGAAGGTCGCCGAGGCGGCGGTCGGGCAACAGATAGTTTGTTACATAATCCCGCACGGCTGCGGCGAGCGAGTGGGAGGGACCATTCCAGCCCGAGTCGCGCAAGCGGCGGGTGTTGGCGCAGGTATGGTATTGGTATTTGCCGCGCAGCACGTCTGGCATGTCGATAAACTCAATGTTAGGCGGGAGGTTCAGCGCGGCAAAGATCGGTGTGACCAATTCAATCCAGGTGGCGGCGTTGCCGGAGCCGATGTTATAGATGCCGGCGGCCTGCGGGGTGGTTGCCAGATGCAAGGTCATCGCCACCGCGTCCTTGACGTAGAGGAAATCCCGCTGCTGCTCGCCATCACGAAACTCCGGATGATAACTCCGGAACAAGCTCACCGCCCCGGTCTGGCGAATCTGCCCGCACGCCTTGTGCACGACGCTGCGCATGTCGCCCTTGTGATCCTCGTTAGGCCCGAAGATGTTAAAGTACTTCAGCCCGATGATCCGATCGAACCAGCCGCGTTGTTGCGCGTGCAGATCGAACAGGTGCTTCGAGTAACCATACATGTTGAGCGGGCGATAGCCGTGAAGTTGCTCCTCGCCGTCGTCCATGCCCGCCTCGCCGTTGCCGTAGGTGGCGGCCGACGAGGCGTACACAAAGCGCCGTTTGCCGGCCAGTGCCCACTCGGCGAGGCGCCGGGTGTAGCGGAAATTGTTTTCCATCAGAAAGCCGGAGTCCTTTTCGGTGGTCGCCGAGCAGGCACCGAGGTGGAACACCCAGCGCACTGCGGCGAGCGCCGGGGTGTCGAGTTGGTCCCAGAGTTGGTCGGCGTCCAGATAGTCGGCGTAGCGCAGCGGCACCAGGTTGCGCCAGCGCTCGTCGCTGCCGAGGCGGTCGGTGAGGATGATGTTGTGGCAGCCCCGGCGGTTGAGCTCCCACACCAGCGCGCTGCCTATCAGGCCGGCGGCTCCAGTGACCAGGATCGTATCATCTTGCTGCATGGAAAATGGGTGGGGGAAGGGGAATAGCCGGGTCCGCGCCCGTTGCCTCGGCAGTAAAGCTGTCCTCGACGCTCCAGAAAAGCCCAAAATCACCTGATTTGAGGGTTTGCCCATTAGGCTGAGCCGAGGAGTGGATAGATGTCGAAATTGAAAACGCTCATTGTGTTGAGAGTGATCCACACGCCAACGATCAGCGTCTGGGCCACCAGAAACACCGGCCTGCCAAAAAAACGCGCAAAGCCCTCCGCCTTGACGATGGCGCAAATTGGGCCAGAGGGCCGCCTATGGATGGCCCGCAAGCGCCCGCGTCCAAGCAGCACAGCAACGCCGGTCCAACAATGGGTGAAGGTGTGGTGACCCCTAGCGACCAGAATGGATGCGAATACGGGCTTGAAAGCCTGCCGAAACGTGCCATCGTCCGGCTTTCGTCGCCGTTCACCATCCCAGTACCCAAACTAACGAAACACTCGCCATGAACTTCACCCTCAAGCCCAAAGGCATTCAAGCCGCGCTGGCCAAAATCCAGTTCCGCACCCAGGCGTTCATCGACGGCAAGTTCTGCCCATCGGCTTCCGGCAAGACCTACGCCTCGATCAATCCCGCCAATGGCAAGCCAATCACCACCATCGCAGCTTGCGATGCGAGCGATATCAACCGTGCGGTGGCCGTCGCCCGCAAGGCGTTTGCGGATGGCCGCTGGTCGCGCCAGAGCGCTGCCGAACGCAAGGCGGTGCTGCTCAAATTCGTCGGACTGCTGGAAGCCAACGCGATGGAGATCGCCCTGCTCGACTCGCTCGACGCCGGTAAGCCGATTTACGATTGCGTCAATATCGACATTCCCGATTCGATTCAATGCATTCACTGGCACGCAGAACTCGTCGATAAACTCCACGAACGCGTCTCGCCCAGCGGGCCGGATATCGTGTCGATGATCGTGCGCGAACCTATCGGCGTCGTCGGCATGATCCTGCCGTGGAATTTCCCTGCGCAAATGCTCGCGTGGAAAATCGGCCCCGCCCTCGCCGCTGGCAACAGCCTAGTGATCAAGCCCGCCAAGCAAACGTCGCTGAGTGCCTTGCGCATCGCCGAGTTGGCCTCCGCTGCCGGCCTGCCCGACGGGGTGCTCAATGTGGTGCCAGGTGCTGGCTCGGTGTTAGGCCCAGCCCTCAGCCGCCACATGGATGTGGACATGGTCGCCTTCACCGGCTCCACCAGCGTCGGTCGCGATCTGTTGCGCTACTCGTCAGAGTCTAACCTCAAACGCATCATCCTCGAATTGGGTGGCAAAAACCCACAGGTGGTGCTCGCCGATGCCGATATCGATTTGGTCGCTCCCCACGCGGTCAACTCCGCGTTCTGGAATATGGGCGAAAACTGCAGCAGCGGCTCACGCCTCATCGTTCACCGCAGCATCAAGGACGCCTTGGTCGCCAAGATCATCGAGCAAACCAAGGCTTGGCCGATTGGTGATCCGCTCGATCCTAACACCCGGGTCGGTCCGCTCATCGAACCGAGCCACATGAAGACGGTGCTCAATTACATCAAAATCGCCCAAGCCGAAGGCGGCCAGTTGGTGCTCGGCGGCAAACAAGTGCTCAAGAAAACCGGCGGCAACTTTGTCGAACTCACAATTTTCGACGAAGTGACCAACGCAATGACCATTGCCAAGGAAGAAATCTTCGGCCCCGTGCTAGCCGTCATCCCGGTAGACAGCGACGAGGAAGCCATCGCCGTGGCCAACGATACCAACTACGGCCTCGCCGCCTCCCTGTATACCAGCGATCTAACCAAGGCTCATCGCTTCGCCCGCGCCATCCGCGCCGGCGTGGTGTCGGTTAACACCTTCTCTGAGGGCGATCACACCACTCCCTTCGGCGGCTTCAAGGAGTCCGGCTTCTTCGGCCGCGACAAGTCGTCCTACGCCCACGAGCAGTACACCGAGCTCAAGACCGTGTGGATGCAGTTAGGCTGAGCCAGCCTATCAAGCATGCATCGAAAGCTATTTATCTAACATTATATTTGCAATTGCCATGAAATCTAAAACGACCCGGTTCCGCGGGGTATTCACCGCCCTCGTAACGCCGATGAAGCCGAACGGGGATGTCCACCTAGCTAAACTCGAGCGCTTCGTAGAGCATCAGATCAGCCAGGGAATTCACGGCCTCATCCCGCTGGGCAGCACCGGCGAGTTCTACGCGCTGACCCCGCAGGAGCGGCAACAGGTGGTGGAAACCACGCTGGCTGCCGCCGCTGGGCGGGTGCCGGTGGTGGCCGGTGCCAATGCGGCATCCACCCGCGAGGTGGTGGCCTTTGCACGTCAGGCCGAACAACTCGGCTGTGCCGGCGTGCTGCTCGCCGCGCCTTACTATTCGTTGCCCACTCCCGACGAGTTATTCCAACATTTCCGCAGCGTCAACGACGCCATCAACATCCCGATCATGCTCTACAATTATCCGGGCCGCACCGGGGTGGACATGAGCCCGGAGTTTATTGCTAGCCTAAGCGCATTGGAGAACATCCGCTACGTCAAGGAAAGCAGCGGTGAAATGGCCCGCATGACCACCCTGATGCGCTTGTGCGGTGACCGCTTGAGCGTATTCTGCGGTTGCGACACCATCGCGCTGGAGAGTTTCATGATCGGAGCCGCGGGTTGGGTCGGTGGCGTGGCCAACGTGCTGCCCGCCTCGCACGCCAAGCTCTATGAGTTGAGCGTCGTGAAGAAGGATTATGTGGCTGCGCGCAAATTGTTCTTCGAGATGCTGCCCACCCTCGAAATGATGGAAGGCGGCGGCAAGTACACCCAATGGGTCAAGGCCGCCTGTGCCATCCTCGGCCGCGACGTCGGCACGCCTCGCCAACCGCTGTGCGCAGCCACTAAGGCGGAGTATGCCCCACTCCGCCAGGCGTTGCGCCAATGCGCCGAAGGCCAGCGCAAGAAGTAAGGGGCCGCGCAAGTATATCTGTTGCGTTGTAGCGGCGCGTCTATGACCGCCGCCGCGTAAGAGATGCGCTATGCTCATTGGCTAGCGGCTGTCACAGACCGCCGCTAGCCAATGCTGGCACAGCTTGCTAACTGAAAATTAGCCGGCCGTGGCGGGTTCCGGCGGCCGGGATGCCAAGCCGAAGTCATCGGCATACAAGATGGCGATGGCGGCGAGTTCGTCCTGGCTCAACGGGCTGCAGTCCGAGGTGGCGGCGAATTCCTCCAACTGGGCTGCGTTGTAAATGTTAGGCAGCACCGAGCCAATGGCCGCATCGGCCAGAATGAACTGCAGCGCTGCTTGGCCTAGCGTGCGTCGGCCGTCATCAGTTAAAAAGGCCAGCTGCTTGACTTTTTGCAAGCCGTCTAGCAACCACGCGTTGCGCCGGGCATCGCTGGTTAGACGGAAGCTGCGGTGGTCATTGGGGCCGAAGGTGGTGGATTCGTTGAAGCTGCCCTCGAGCAGGCCGCTGCAATGCGGCACGCGGACAAACACGTTGACCTCGCCGTGCGCGCGGGCGACCGGCAGGATGGCCGCGCCGAGAATTTGTTCCAGCAGGTTGTAGATGATTTGCGGGGATGCCGCGCGTTCGTTAATCGAGGCGATGCCCTCGTCGGTTTGGCGGGCATCCAGTGCTGGCCCGAGTGCCGTGCCGTAACTCAGGATTTTCCCCTCGTCGCGCAAGGCGTCGAGCGTCTCAAACAGCTCGTCGTTGCGGATGGCGTCGAGCCGTGGGTTGTGCAGTTGAAAGAGATCGATGCGGTCGGTTTGTAGCCGTTGCAAGCTGCGCTCGCAGGCGCTGCGGATGTAGGCGGGCGTCCAGTTGTGCGGCCGTTCGCGCTGGCCGGGCTGCACCCCGGGGTGTTGATAGAAATCGTAGCCGAACTTGGTGGCAATGACGATTTCGTCGCGGCGGCCGGCGAAGGCTTGCGCCAGCAGGGTCTCGCCCTTGCCGTCGCCATAGACGTCGGCCGTATCAAAAAAGTTGATCCCCAGTTCGAGCGCCCGCTGCAGCAGGCCGATGCCCGTGGTGTAATCGTCGCCGGCCACGCCCCACATGGTCGTGCCGATGGTCCAGACGCCGAAGCCGACTTCTGAGATGGAGTGCTGAGTGCCTTTGAGTTGCCGATAATTCATGGTGTTAGCAGGTGGAAAGAACTTCTTCGTAGTATCGGATATTCGTAGACTTGTCAATTCGCAGTTAGCTGCTACCCTCACGAATGCCTGTCCCCGTCTCGTTCAACGACCCGCTCAATGCCCGCATTCTAGCCGTTTCCGAGGATCGCCTCCAAGGTTTTCAGCCCGACCCGTTCGGCGCCATCGCCCAACAAACCGGTCTCGACCCGGATCTGGTCATCGAGCGTATCCGGGCCATGCTTGAGGCCGGCACGATCCGCCGGGTGCGCCAGACCCTGCTGGCCACCAACCTGGCCCAGGGCGCGTTGGTCGCCTGGCAGGTGCCCGAGGGCAAGCTCAATCACGCCTTTGATTGGATGTTCCAGCAGGATCCGTTCTCCGGCCACGTCGTCGTGCGCAGCAGTGACGCGGGTCCGACGCGCTATCAACTCTGGACCACGGTGAAAGTGCCGGCCGGCTATTCACTGGCAGGTCATTGTGAATTGTTAGCCAAGCAGACCGGTGCCGAGCATTTCCTGCTGCTGCCGGCCAAGAAACTCTTTGCTCTGGGCGTCGGCCACATCCGCCGCCAGCAGTTGGAGCCGGGGAGCCGTGCCGAAGTGCTAGCTGATGTCACCGATGTCGGCGTCACCACACTCACTGCCGCAGAATGGCGGGTGCTCACTGCGCTCAAACGCGAGTTCCGCCCTGAGGAACTCACACCGGACCTGTGGGCTGCCCGCGCTCGCGAAGCCGGCGTGACGCTCGACGAGTTCGTCGCCAGTGGTGCAGACTTCAACCGGCGGAAAATCATCGGCCGCTTTTCCACCTTCCTCGAACACGTCAAGCCCGCGTCTAACGGTGAACGGGTCACCCGCTTCAACGCGTTGTTCCATTGGGCGGTGCCACCGGGCCGCGAGCTGGAGGCCGGCCGCGAAGTCGGCCGCCATCACATCATGACTCACGCCTATTGGCGGGAAACTGGCCCGGAATTCCATCACGTCAATATCATGGGTGTGGCCCATGGCAGCGACAAGGCACTGCTGCTGGCCCACAAGGCGGCCATCGATGCGCACCTGGCCGCGGTCGGCATTCCAGTCGCCTACACCAACGTATTCTGGGGCGGGCGCAGCGAAATCAAACCATCCGAAATCTCCCCCATGATCTATCAGGAATGGCTCGCCCGCCAGGGGGCCACGCCACAACTGGCCTGAGCCCCACATGCATAAGCTGAACTCTCTGCAACCCATTCCATTAGCCTTTTTAGGATAGTGGAATGAGGCAACCGCGTGATGTTAGCTTCATTTGGCCGCCAGCGCCGCCTCGACGGCGGTCGTTAGCTCGGGCGATTCTGGCGCGACGGCCGACTCGAAGCGCTTGAGGATTTTGCCGTCCTTGGCGACGAGGAATTTGGTGAAGTTCCACTTGATGTCGCCGGCCACCGGCGAGTCCTTGCCTGCGAGCAAGTTGTAGAGCGCATGACGCTTGTCGCCATTGACCTCGAGCTTGTCGAAGAGCGGGAAGGTGACGTTGTACTGGCTCGAGCAGAAGAGTTTGATTTCATCGGAGCTGCCAGGTTCCTGCCCGCCAAATTGATTGCAGGGCATTCCCACCACCACCATGCCCTGGCTCTTGTATTTTTGATAGATGGCTTCCAAGCCGGTGTATTGCTTGGTAAATCCGCACTTGGAGGCGACGTTGACGATGAGCAGCACCTGCCCTTTGTAGGCTGCCAGACTGCTGTCCTTGCCATCAATGTCCTTGAGTTTGACCGCGTAAATGGAGTCCGCGCGAACGCCGACGAGTTGACCCAACATCAGTGTGGCGAGCAGCGTGAGAGCTTTCATATCCGCGAACTATCGGCGGCAATGACCACTTGTCAACATCCTTCCAGCCCGCGCATTTATGGCTGGATGTTAGCTGCCGGAATGCGCTAATTTTTTTGTCGGAGCCGCCGGATTTTCTAGTGACTGCTCCATTTGCCATACGCAGCGAGCCATTCCATACCGCCATTCCCATGCAATCGCCCCTCCTGATGCTCGTTGTTGTGTGGCTTGGTCTCGCCGCCGCCAGCTTAGCCGCGCCCAAAACCGATGAGGAACGGCAGCAGATCCTTGAGAGCCTAAAGTGGCGCACTGAAGGCGCGATCGCGCTCGACGAGGACGTGGCCACGATCAAACTCCAGAGTGGTTTTCGCTATCTGAATAGCACGGATGCGGGCAAGGTGCTCACCGACCTCTGGGGCAATCCGAAGCATCCAACACTCGGCATGCTCTTCCCGCCGGAGAATCCGCAGGCCGAGAGCGTTTGGGCCGTCATCGTCGAAGGTTTCGAGAACGAAGGCTATGTGAAGGATGGGGAAGCCGACAAGTTAGATGCCGCCAAGATGCTCAAGGATATCCAAGCTGGCCAGCAGGAGGCTAACGAGTCACGCAAGCAGCAGGGCTACACGGAACTCGAAATCGTCGGCTGGGCCATGCCACCGCGCTACGACAAGGCCGCCAAAAAACTCACCTGGGCGCTCGATATCAAGGCGCTCGGCAGCGATCGCCATTCGGTCAACTACTATGTGCGCATTCTCGGACGTCGCGGCTACCTCGTGCTCAATGTGCTCGGCGGGCTCGACCAAATGCAGGAAATCGAAGCTGCCACGCCGCAGGTGCTCGCCATGGTCGAGTTCAATGCCGGCCACCGTTACGCGGATTTCGACGAGAAAAAGGGCGACAAGGTGGCGACCTACGGCCTGGCGGGTCTCATTTTCGGTGCGGTTGGCTTGAAAGTGGCGGCCAAACTTGGATTCATCGCGCTCTTTGCCAAGAAGTTCGGTTTCATCCTGCTCTTTCTGAAAAAATTTGGGGTGGTGATGGTGGCGGCCGTTGCGGCCCTGTTCAATCGGATCAAGGGTTTTTTCAGCGGGAGCAAGGCCAAGCCCTAAGGAAAGTAAAAATTCCAGACAGCGCGGCGCTTGTGGATCGTTCTACATCGCCGGGAGTGATTTCTGGCCGGAGACTTTCCCTACCTGCGGAGAGCTCTGGCTCAGGGGCGCATCGCCCGCGTTTCTCCCCTCATGCATCCTCAGCTCACCTTACTGCGACCGGTTTTTGTCATCAGCGCTAGCCTGCTCGCCACCGCCGCTGCGTTGGATCCTGCCGCCCATGGGCCGCTGAGTGCTGCGGCGACCGATGCAGCGGTGACCATGCTGACCACCAAGATATTGGAAAGCTCACAATTTGCCCATCAACAACTCAACGCCAAGTTGGCGGGCAAGTTTCTCGACCGTTACCTCGATGCGCTCGACGCTGCCCACATGCTCTTTGTGCCAGGGGATATCGAGGGTTTCACGCGGCAGCTCCCGGCACTGGCCGATGCCACCCGTGCCCACGGCGACTCCAGCCTTGCTCACGTGGTTTTTCAACGCTTCCTCGAACGGCTCGATCAACGCGTCGCCTTCATCACCGGGTTGCTAGACGATGGGTCATTTGATTTTTCGGCCGACGAGACATTCCACTTTGATCGCAAGGAGGCGGCTCGCCCGGCCGACTTGGTTGCCGCGCAAGCCCTCTGGCGCCTGCAATTGCGCTATGATTATCTGCAGGAAAAACTCGCCGGCAAACAAGCGCCAACGATCGTTAAAACCCTGCGCCACCGCGCGGTCCGCAGCGCCGAAACGATGCACAGGATGGATGACAAGGCGGTGCTAGAAATCTATCTGGAGGCTCTCGCTCAAGTCTACGATCCACACTCAGATTACATGGGACCCAAACAACTCAAGAGCTTTGAAACCGCCATGAAGCTCTCCCTCATCGGCATCGGCGCGTCGCTGCGTTCGCTCGATGGCTACTGCAAGATCATGGAGTTGATACCCGGTGGGCCCGCCGCACGCAGCGGCCAGCTCAAAATCGGCGACCGCATCGTCGGGGTGGCTCAGAAAGAAGGCGACGAGTTCACCGATCTGGTCGATCTGCCACTGGCCCAAGCCGTCGAACTCATCCGCGGCCCCAAGGATACCCCGGTTTTCCTCAACCTCATCCCCGCCAATGCCAGCGATGATAGCCTCCGCAAGACCCTCTCCCTGGTGCGCGAGGAAATTAAACTCGAAGACCAACAAGCCAAGGCTCAAATCATCGACTTGCCCGCCGCCGCCAATACCACCCAGCGCATCGGCGTGATCGATTTGCCCAGCTTCTACTCCGGCGAGGCCACCGCCACCGCTCCCGCCACTTCCTGCTCCGCTGATGTTGCCAGTCTTCTAACGAAATTAAAGGAGCAGGACGTCACTGGCATTATTCTCGACCTGCGGCGCAACGGCGGCGGCTCACTCAGGGAAGCCATCGATCTAACGGGATTATTCATCCCTTCCGGCCCGGTGGTGCAAACGCGCAACCTCGAAGGCCACGTCGAACTCGGAAGTGACAGCGACGACAAGGTCGCCTACGACGGGCCGCTGCTGGTTCTAACCAGCCGCTTGAGCGCATCGGCCTCGGAGATTGTGGCGGGGGCCTTGCAGGATTATGGCCGTGCGCTCATCGTCGGCGATGCCGCCACCTTTGGCAAAGGCACTGTGCAAACCATTGTCCCGCTCGCCAGGGTGATGCAACAGGAAGGGCTGGCCCCAGACTCCGACCCCGGCGCTTTGAAAGTAACCATCAGCAAGTTTTATCGTCCCAGCGGCAAGTCCACCCAACTCGAAGGCGTCAAGGCCGATATCGTCATCCCCTCCCTCACCGATGTGCCGGAAATCGGCGAGTCGGATTTGCTCAATCCATTGCCATGGGACACCCTGCCGGCGGCCCCTTTCACCCCATCCGATCGCGTGCAGTCGAGTCTCGCGAGCTTGCGCAGTCACTCGGCGCAGCGCCTCGCCACGGACGCTGACTTTGCCGATTTGAATGCCGACATTGAGCGTTTCCGCCAGCTGCAATCTGATAAATCCGTCTCGCTCAATGAGGACCGGCGCCAGCGGGAAAAGGCCGAGCTCAAGGCCCGGCAGGCCACCGCAAAAAAAGCCCGCCTCGCTCGCGCCGGCACACCGCCCCCCGCCTATCAAGTCACACTCAAGGGCATGGCGCATCCCGGCCCCGGGGAGCCGGTCAAACCCAAGCCAGCACTCATTGAGCCGGACGCCGATGCGGATGCCGGCCCCGCCGGCCCACCCGCAGAGGATATCATTCTTCGCGAGGCCCAAGCGATCCTCCTCGACTATGCGGGGCTGCTCCATGATGCGCCTGCCGTGTCCCAACGCTGAGGGGCGATTCCCTATCCGCTCAAGCACATCCCATAGTTGCCAATGGGTTATACGTTTTATGGCATGCACCATGTGGGTGAGCCTAGACCTTGTGCTGATTGCCACGGTTTAAAATACTCGAAATTCGGCAATGCCACTGCAAAATTTCGTATGGGCAAACGCCTCGTCAAGTTGTCAAAAATCTACTTCTGCGCCTCCGCCATCTTCGGCAGCCTCAGTGGCATTCATACCTCCGGCGAACTGCTGACCCATCCCAAGCTGGGCGCATCTTGGGATGGCTTCGCGCTCGAAGAAATCTTATAGGCGCAGCAAGCCGACCACGCCTGGTTCTACGCGGTCCACAGCGGCTCCGAGTTGGACCTGTTGATGGAAATGCCCGGCCGTCGCATCGGCGTGGAATTCAAGCGGGCCGATGCTCCGCGCGCCACCCGTTTGATGCATTTGGCGATCACCGAAATGGCCTTGGACGTGCTGTGGGTGGTTTATCCCCGCACCCGTTCCTACACCTTGGATGATCGGCTCACCGTCTGTTCTCTCCACGAGAGCCTCGCCACTCAATGAATCCTTAACCCATTGATTATAAAAGTCGGGGCGGCCAGATTCGAACTGACGACTTCCTGCTCCCAAAGCAGGCGCTCTACCAGGCTGAGCTACGCCCCGTGCGGGGCGGCAGACTCGGGGATGCTGAGCGGGTACGCAAGCTAATCCGTCACGGATTTGAAAAAAAGTGAGCAAGGCGCCCGCCGCCGCTCAGGCGATGTTGGTAAACACTGCCTGCACGTCGTCATCATCCTCAATGCGGTCGAGGATTTTCTCCACGTCGAGCATTTGCTCTTCGCTCAGCTCAATGGGCTGGCTGGGCAGGCGCTGGAGGCTGGCCTTGGGGGTGGCGATGCCCAGTTGCTCGACGGCTTGGCAGAGGCTGGCGAAGGCGCTGTATTCGCCGATGAGGGACACGATGCCGTCCTCAACGAGCAGTTCCTCGAGCCCGGCGTCGATGAGTTCGAGTTCCATTTCCTCGAGGTTAAGGCCTTCGGTAACGGGAAACTCGATGATGGTTTTGCGCGAGAACATGAAATCCAGCGAGCCGGAGTTGACCAGTTGGCCGTTGTTCTTGTTGAAAATGGTCTTCATATTCGTCACCGAACGGTTGGTGTTGTCGCTGGCGCATTCGATGAAAAACAATGACCCGTGGGGGCCTTTGCCTTCGTAGGAAACTTCTGAAATGTCCGCAGCGTCCTTACCGGCGGCACGCTTGATGGCCGCCTCGATATTTTCGCGCGACAGGTTCTGGGCCTTGGCGTTGTTGATCGCTACCCGCAGCGGCGCGTTGCTTTCGGGATCCGGTCCGCCGTTTTTGGCGGCAAGGGTGATCGACTTGGCGAGCTTGGGAAACACCTTGGACATGGTGGCCCAACGTGATTCCTTGGCTCGGCGGCGGCATTCAAAGGCTCTTCCCATGGTTCGTGCGGTGCGGATTGGCCGGAGGGTAAAAACCCCGACCCGCCGAGTGAAGCATGCCCGAGGCGAAACTCAAGCGCGGAAAACCCCATGGGGAAAGTGGCCTGCAACCTGCACAATTGGCAGACGCTGGGGCGTATTCGTAATCCAGCTTGGCTCACGCCCCCCCCCACCTCTGACGCAGGGGTTACATGGTGACAGATAAATAGTAGTACCACCAGTCTCAGGGGTAGCTGCCATTTTCAATCTCGCGATTAGTGATTGCATTCAAGCGGCGAATCCGCTATTCCGCGGATTGTGCAAAATGCTATGAAACGGTGGATTTTCATCTTGTTAGCGGGATTGGCTTGCGGGTCGGCAATGAACCTGCAGGGAGCAACAGTCGGGAGAGTGCGCATCCAGGGCGCGATCGGGCCGGCCACAGCGAGCTACCTTGGGCGGGCGCTTGAGCTGTCCGCCGCACGTCAGGACCGTTGTCTGATCATTGAATTGGACACTCCCGGCGGTTCGCTGGATGCCACCAAGGAGATTGTTCAGAAGTTTTACGCCGCCAAGGTGCCGACGGTGGTGTACGTGGCGCCCGACGGGGCTTGGGCCGGCAGCGCGGGTTGTTTCATCACGCTCGCGGCTGAGGTTGCGGCCATGGCTCCCGGCACTAGCATCGGGGCGGCGCATCCAGTAGCGATAGGGCCCGGCGGTGAGCAGGCGACCAGCGACGTAATGAAGGAAAAGATGGAGAATTTTGCGAGCAGCTATATCGCCTCGATTGCCGAAAAGCGCGGCCGCAACGTCGAGTGGGCGGTGGCCTCGGTGGTCAAGAGCGAGTCGCTGACCGCCAGCCAGGCACTGCATGGCAAGGTCATTGACCTTGTCGCGACGGATCTGGCCGATTTGCTGCGCCAGATGGATGTACGCGAGCTGCGGGGGCAGGCACTGGGGACGGCCGGGGCGGTCGTGACGGATATCCCGATGACCCTGCGCGAGCAGATTTTGCAGGGCCTCTCGCGCCCGGAATTAATGATGATCCTGATGCTGGTGGCCATTTATGGCATCATCGGCGAGTTGAGCAACCCCGGGGCCATCCTGCCGGGAGTGGCTGGGGCCATCGCCCTGTTGCTGCTGCTGTACATGGCGACGGTCCTGCCGGTGAATGTGGCAGGTTTGGCGCTTATTGGCTTGGCGGTGTTGTTGTTTGTAGTGGACATCTTCGCGCCAACCCACGGAGTGCTCACCTTGGGCGGCACCATCGCGTTCTTTCTTGGCTCGCTCATGCTCTTTGACCGCGCTGACCCCGTGTATCGGCTGTCGCTGGCCTACATCATTCCCGCCACCCTGCTCACCAGCGCTTTTTTCACCTTTGTCGTGGGTGCCGGGTTGCGGGCACAGGCGCGGCCGGTGCGAGCGGGCCGTGAAATATTGTTAGGTAAAATCATTCCCGCCTTGGCAGCGATTGATGCGAGTGGCGGCAGGGTTTTTGTCGAGGGCGAGACCTGGAACGCTCGCAGCGACGCGCCTATCGCAGCCGGAGCGCCGGTGGAAATTGTCGCGGTCAAGGGCCTGACCTTACAAGTGAAGGCCAAACCGGCACCCCGAATCTAAACGCATCTAACTACAAAAAGCCATGGAAGAACTCATCGCCAAACTCATCACCGCCACCACGTGGCTGGTGCCACTCATCATTCTGGCAGGTATCATTCTGCCGCAAGCCGTGCGAATCCTCCGCGAATACGAGCGCGGGGTGATTTTTCGCCTAGGGAAAGTGCTCGATGCAAAGGGGCCCGGGATTATTTTCCTCATTCCGGTAGTCGATCGCATGGTCAAAATGGACTTGCGGGTGGTCACGATTGACGTCGCCCGGCAGGAGGTCATGACGCGCGACAACGTGCCGGCCACCGTCGATGCGGTGGTGTATTTCCGGGTTGTGGACCCGGTCGCTGCGGTGGTCAAGGTGGAGAATTTTTGGAAAGCCACCTCGCTCATTGCGCAGACGACCTTGCGCAGTGTGCTGGGCCAGGCTCCACTGGATGACTTGCTGGCGCAGCGCGAGTCGATCAACCTGCAGTTGCAGGAGATCATCGATCGCCAGACCGAGCCGTGGGGCATTAAGGTGACCGCGGTTGAGATCAAGGACGTGGCCTTGCCCGATAGCATGAAGCGGGCGATGGCCAAGCAGGCCGAGGCGGAACGCGAGCGGAGGGCCAAAATCGTCAATGCTGAAGGCGAGTTTCAAGCGGCCGAGAAAATGGTGCAAGCCGCCGCGATGATCAGCAAGGAGCCCATCGCGCTGCAACTGCGCTTCCTACAAACGATGCGCGAGATTGCCAGCGAGCACAACACAACCACGTTCCTGCCGGTGCCCATTGATCTGTTTTCACCTTTCCTCAAAGGTAAGTCTAGCTGAGGAAAGGTCTTGCCGCAGCAGGGGAGGGGGGTAAGCCTTTGGCCATGAGGTGGACTAACCTGTTAGTCATCGCGGCGATGGTTGTCATTGTTTTCCTGTTGAAGCGAACCCGTGAGATCTCTAGGCAGCGAGAAGTGGCAGAGCCAGGCGTACGCTCTGATTCACATTGCATGGGCACTGCGGCCAGAGGCACGCAGGCACGGCCTGCCGCGAGACGCAGCAGCCACGCTGTGTGAGATTCGCGTGATTGGGGGTTGAATTGGCGGCGAAATTCCGCAATAACCGCTGCGGATGAGAATATTGGTTGTAGGCAAAGGCGGGCGCGAACACGCGCTGGTACGGGCACTGGCAGAATCCCCAGCGCGGCCGACGTTGTTTTGCTTCCCCGGCAGTGACGCAATTTCCGAGTTGGCGCAAGCGGTGGCGGCCGATGGCGTCGAATCGCTGGTTGCATGGATGCAAACCCACGCCATCGACCTCTGTGTGGCGGGTGAGGAAAGCTATCTCGTTAAGGGAGAAGGTCTTGCTAACCTCTGCGGCAAGGCTGGCATCCCCTGCTGGGGGCCGCCCAAGGAGTCGGCCCAACTCGAAGCCAGCAAGGAGTTTGCCAAGAACTTTTTGCTGCGCAACGCCATTCCGACCGCCCGCGCCACCGCCTGCGCCACCTTGGCTGAGGCCTTGGCCGCCATCGACGACGCATATCCTACGGTTCTCAAATTCGATGGATTAGCCGCCGGTAAGGGGGTCGCGGTGTGCCCGGATGCGGCGAGTGCCGGCGAGTTCCTTGACGAAGTGTTCACCCAGCGGCGCTTTGGCGACGGCCGGGTGCTCGTCGAGCAATGCCTCACCGGACCGGAAGTTTCGGTGTTTGCCGCCGTCGTGGATGACTCGTACCTCATTTTCACGCCGGCCCGCGATTACAAGCGTATCGGCGAGGGCGACTGCGGCCCAAACACCGGCGGCATGGGCGCGGTAGCCAGTCGACAACTCATCGCCCCGGAAATCCTCGCCCAAATCGAAACTCAAATCGTCCGGCCCACGGTCGTCGGCTTGCGCCGCGAAAACCTGCCATACCGGGGGTTCCTCTATTTCGGCATCATGCTCACGCCCAGCGGCCCGCAGGTCATCGAATACAATTGCCGCTTCGGCGACCCGGAATGCCAGGCGGTCATGCCACTGGTGCAGGGGGATTTGGCCGGCTTCTGTCTGGCCGGGGCTCAGGGGCAATTGCGCCCCGAGTTGTTGACCTTCGATGAGGGCTGGAGCGTGTGCGTCATCCTAGCCTCCGCTGGCTACCCAGAATCGTCCCGCAGTGGCGACCTGATCGCCGGCCTGGACACCTGCGGCAACGCCCGCATCTATCATTCCGGCACCCGCCAGACCCCTGCCGGCCAATGGGAAACCAATGGCGGTCGAGTGCTGGCGGTGGTGGCCGGTGCTGCCACCCGCGCGGCTGCCGTCGAGCAAGCTCACGCCGCCGCCGGGCGCATTCACTTTGCAGGACTCCAACGTCGCCACGATATCGGTCTCCTGCATTTCACCTAACGTCCCGTACCATGCCCATGACTCTCAGCGCAGAAGATATTGCCGCCGCCGTGGACCGCTTGGCCGAGGCCATTCGAGCCCAAACCGCCGGCGCTCCCATTGCCCTCATCGGTATCCGCCGCCGCGGCGATGAGGTGGCCGAGCGCGTGCTCACCCGGCTTGCCGAAGATGACCGCGAACTGAGCTTCGGCAGTCTTGATATTTCCCTCTATCGCGACGATTTCGAGCGACTTCACGAAAATCCCAAGCTGCTGGAGTCGGATATCCCGTTCCCGATCGAAGGGGCTCATGTGATCCTGGTGGACGACGTGCTGTTTACCGGTCGCACCATCCGTGCCGCCCTCGACGCGCTCTCCGACTACGGCCGCCCCGCCAAAGTGGAACTCGCCGTCCTCGTCGATCGCGGCCACCGCGAATTGCCCATTCAGCCCGATTACACTGGCATCACCCTTAGTACCCAGCGCCCCGATCATGTGTTGGTGTGCCTGGAAAAAGCCGACGGGCTGGATCAGATTCGCGTCATCGCGAATGAATCGCCATGAACCCACTCCCGTTGCGTAAAAAATCCCCGGAGGAACTCGCCAAACTCCGGGAAAATTTTGGCATTCCTGTGTCGCCGCCTGCGCTTCAGGCAGCGGAGGGGCGACCCAGCCCCGCAACCGGTCCTAACGGTTTAGGCGTGCTTCCTCTGCCCAGCGCCATGATGCCGGCGGACAATGCTGCGCCGCAGAGGCATCTCCGGCCTCAGTCGCGTTCGTTCAAACGCTCGGAACACCGCCCCCAAGCGTTGGGCGTTACGCCGTCCCCAGCCGCCACCGAGGCCTCCCTGCCCAATGCTATCATCTTAGGCGATGCCGAAACGAAACAGGAACAGGCTCCGGCTAGGATGCCCGCTCCACAAGTGGCCCGGCCATCCTGCCCGGAGCCGTCTTTTGCCAAGCCATCTACTAAGTCAACCGGATTGAGCACGGCGCCGCTTGCCCTGGGCCAGTTACCGCTCCGCCGCCATAGTGCGCAGGAATTAGCGCAGGCCCGCCGCCGCGATGCCATGGCAGTTATGTCGCAGGGCGCCTATCAGCTTCCAACCGCCGCTCACCCCGTCCTCCTGGCCTGCGGCTATCTCCTGGCCATCGGCGGTGCCGCCGCACCAACGTTGCTAGATTGGCTGTCGCGTCTCACCGGTTCCTATACCCTCGGCATGGCCTGGAGCCACGGCTATCATTTGCTCACCGCTTGCACTCTCGTAGCATTAGTCGTCGCGGGGGGCATTTTTATCAGAAATTCCCTCTCGCGCCACCACGCCTCCTTCATCGCCATCATCGGGTTTTTCGCCCTCGTCTTCGCCCTCATTCACTACTTTTCCCAACTCCGGCATGCCACATAAAGATTTGCTAGATATCGAGTCTCTCAAGCGCGAGGAAATAGAGCATCTCCTCGAGCAAGCCATTCCATTCAAAGATTTATTCACCCGCTCGGTAAAGAAAGTTCCGGCGCTCAAGGGTAAGAGCGTGCTCATGCTGTTTTACGAGGCGAGCACCCGCACCCACTCGTCGTTCGAGGTCGCTGCCAAACGTCTCTCCGCCGATGTCACCAACTTCGATGTCGCTCACTCCTCCATCACCAAAGGTGAGTCGGTTAGGGAAACTATCGAGACCTTGCAGGCGATGCGCTCGGATTTTATCATCGTTCGCCACAGTCGCTCCGGTCTGCCCGCCACCATCGCCAAGCTGACCCGCGCCTCGGTGATCAATGCGGGCGACGGTGCCCACGCTCACCCCACCCAGGCGTTGTTGGATGCCTTCACCATCAAGGAAAAATTCCCCGATCCGACGGGCAAGCGCGTCCTTATCGTAGGCGATATCCTGCACTCGCGCGTCGCCCGCTCCACCAGTACCATCCTCAAGAAAATCGGCGTCGAGGTCGCCTATCTCGGGCCCGGCTCGTTGGTGCCGCGCACCGGTCCGGAAAATATCCGCCGCTTCACCGACTATCAGGCGGCGATGGCCTGGGCACCGGACGTCGTCTATCTGCTGCGCGTGCAAATGGAGCGCCAGGACGTGCAATACTTCCCCAGTCTGCGCGAATACCACCGGCTCTACGGCGTTACCGACGCGCGCCTTGCCGAGATCCGCGAGCGCGGTCTCTATCTCATGCATCCCGGTCCGGTCAACCGCGGCGTAGAACTCTGCGACGCCGTCATGGATTACGAACGCTCCCTCATCAACGATCAGGTCGAAAACGGCATCGCCGTTAGAATGGCCGTGCTCTACTGGCTCAAACCGGGGGCTGTCATGGGGTAGCAGTTATGGGTTATGTGTTATTAGTTTATCTCGCAATCTAACATATTAATTCCTCTCCCTCCGCGCCTCTCTTTGCGACCTCCGCGCCTCTGCGTTTCGATCTATCCAATCTCTTTCATTATGTCTCTCCTCATCCAAAACGCCCGCATCGCCTCTGAAGATTCACCGGCTCTAACCCATGGTGATGTGTTGGTCACCGACGGTAAGATCCAACAGATTGGAATCGGTCTAGCCGTGCCAGCCGCCGCTCGCGTCATCGATGCCCGCGGCCGCATTTTGATGCCCGGCATGTTCGATGCGCATGTGCATTTCCGCGAACCGGGTTTCGAGACTAAGGAGACCATCGCCAGCGGCAGCGCCGCCGCCATCAACGGTGGCGTCACCGGGGTGGTGATGATGCCTAACACAAGCCCCGCCCTTGATAGCCCCACGGTGGTGGCCAGCGTGCTGGAATCGGCCCGCCGCCATGCCCGTATTCCGGTGCTCACCTCCGGCTGCGTGACCAAGGGTCGTCTGGGCAAGGAGCTCGCCGCGATCGACGGAATGCGGGAGCTGGGCGTGAAAATGCTCACCGATGATGGCGACACCACGGCCGACCCTGCGGTGTTGTTGCGGGCGATGCAATACGCGGGGGAATTTGGCATGTTTTTTGCCAGTCACTGCGAGGTGGACGAGTTGGCTGGGCCGCGTGCGCTCAACGAGGGAGTGATGAGTTACCGCCTCGGCATCAAGGGCTCGCCGGCCTGCGCCGAGGAAATCATCATCGATCGAGATATCCGCTTGGCCCACGCCGCCGGCGCTCATATCCATATCCAACATGTCTCCAGCAAGCTCGGCATGGAAACGATCCGCTGGTGGAAAAATCGTGGCGATGTGCGCGTCACCGCCGAGGTCAGTCCGCATCACCTGTTGTTTAACGAGGAGCATATCGGCGATTTCGATACCCACTACAAGATGAACCCGCCGTTGCGCACCAAGGCCGATAGGAAGGCGCTGCTGCAAGGTCTCATCGATGGTGTGTTCGACCTGATCGCCACGGATCACGCACCGCACACACCCTTTGAAAAATCCCAGGATTTCGTTAGTGCCCCCAATGGCGTTACCGGCCTGGATACCGCTTTGGTTTCACTCTATCACCACTTCGTCGCCACCGGCGTCTTCGGGTGGGATGTGCTGGTCAAACGCTACTCCGCCGAACCCCGCCGCCTCATGGGTCTGCCGGTTGCCAGTATTGCCGAGGGTCAAGCGGCCGACTTACTGTTGTTCGATCCAGATGCTACCACTACCTTCACGGCGGAGTTCATGCAATCCAAGTCCCGTAACACCCCATTCCTCAATCAAACCCTGCGCGGCAGCGTGGATCTGGTATGCTTGGGGAATGAGCTATTGCTGGATCGATCCACCATCCACCAACCAATCCGCTAGGCCGGGCCCCCCTGACGGACCTCGCTGAAGGCCAGTCCCAGATCGTTGGCGAGGCGGGTGATTTTGTTGCGTTCCCTCGGTTCAATCAGGGAAATGGACACGCCTTTTTTGCCGGCTCTGGCGGTGCGGCCGCTGCGATGGGTATAGTATTCCATCTGTTCGGGGAGTTGATGATGGATCACAAACGACAGGTCGGCGACGTCGATACCGCGGGCGGCGACGTCGGTGGCGATGAGAAACTGAATGCGCTCTTTTTTGAAGGAGCGCATCACCGTATCGCGTTCCTTCTGGGTGAGGTCGCCCTGTAACACATCTACCGGAAAGCCGAGTTTCGTGAGTTGCTTGCCCAGCAGGATGGCGCCGGCCCGGGTGCGGCAGAAGATCAAGCCCCGCTCGTGCTTTTGGCGCTTGAGCAACCCGGCGATGAATTCGGTTTTCTCGTCGCGGCTGCAGATGGCGAATTGATGGTCAATATCGCGGTTGACCACGTGGCCTTTGTCAATCTTGAGGGTGTGAGCTTTGCCCGGCATGCAGTCCTTGATCAACGCTTGGATGGCATCCGGAAAGGTCGCCGAAAATAACCAGGTGCTGCGCCGGCCGCGCGACAGGGCGAAAATGCGCGTCAGTTCTTTCTTGAAACCCATGCTGAGCATTTCATCGGCTTCATCTAACACCAGATGCTGGACCCCCACGAGCGTCAGTGCCCTGCGTAGAACCAAATCGATGACCCGCCCGGGTGTGGCCACCACGATATGGGTCGGGCGTTGCAGAGCGGCGACCTGGCGGTCGATGT
Source organism: Verrucomicrobiota bacterium (assembly GCA_008932955.1). Classification (GTDB taxonomy): domain Bacteria; phylum Verrucomicrobiota; class Verrucomicrobiia; order Verrucomicrobiales; family Akkermansiaceae; genus Luteolibacter. Next base: position 5,490 of record WBXE01000002.1, on the reverse strand, counting down.
TGTCGCCGCCGCTGAGCACCTCGACAAAGATTTTGTGATTGGCGAACTTGGTGTAACGAAAAAGCTGTTTGCCGATTTGTTTGGCAAGCTCGCGGGTGGGAGCGATGACCAGCGCCTGGATCTCCCCGACCTTGGGGTCGATTTTCATCAGCAACGGCAAGCCGAACGCCGCGGTCTTGCCGGTGCCGGTCTGAGCTTGGGCGACAAGGTCGCCGCTGTCCTGAAGTAGAAATGGAATGGCTTTGGCCTGAATCTCGGTGGGCGTGATAATGCCGAGTTCATTCAGGCCTTCGATCAAATCCGCGGGTATCCCGAGTGCTTTAAAGGTGTTCAAGGTGTGGGGTTGGCTGGGGGCGCGACGGGCGCGCTGGACACCCCCACCATGGCGCGAACACGGAATCTTGCAAGCCTCGTAATCCGATGGGCTCTCCGATGGGGTCAGTCCCGCTTTTCGAGCATGGTGTAGTGGAGGCGGGGCCCGCATGCTCGAAAAGCGGGACTGACCCCATCGGCTTCTCAGCAGACGCGGATGAGCTCGATGTTTAGCAAGCAGGCGAGTTTCGCCAGCTTGTTGGCGAGATGACCGATGCCGACCGCGCAATGGTGGGCGGGGCCGGCGGCATTCCATTGTTGGACAAAGGCCCGTGCGCCGCAGGGGAAACGGTAGCGGCTGTTGGTATTGCCGATTTCGAGGATGGGTCCGGGCACCGACTCGGCCTGGGCACAGAGCAGTGCGAGCTTGGCGCCGGGTTGCTCGATGACGGAGAGCAGGGTGACGGGGCCGTGTTTGACGGCCATTTCGACCGAGACGCCGCGGCCGACCTTGCCATGATAGACCTTAAGTGGGCGGACCTTGGTCTTGCCCTGGGCGATGGCGATATGGCCGGGGCCGTCATGGCCCATGAGGACCACGTCGTCGGTGAAATCCATGGCATAGTATTCGGTGAACGAGCCGCCAGCGCCGAACAGGTCCATAATCTTCATGGCCTGCACGTTCTTCACCTCGTATTCGCCAGCGACCGGGATCCCACGGCCCGTGAGTTGTGAGGTGCCGAGAATGATTGACGCCAGCGCCGCCTCGTTTTCCCCAACTCCGGTGCCTTTGTAAAAATATGCCAGCGACCCGAGCCGATAGTCGGCCACTAGCCGGTCGAGCGCCACCGCGGTGCGTGCCGCCTCCACCAGATCCTCATCCGGACAATCCTCCTGCACGGCGAAGACCTCGCGAAATTCTAGCATTCTAGCGGAAATTTCGGTTTCGCTCACGTTGCGGCGCAGCGCGGCGAGTTCATCCACCTCCAGCACTTCGATGTGGGTACCGAAGGTGGCGCATTGCAAGGTCACATCCGAATAGATATCTAACATTCCGCCGTAGTAGTGGCCCATCAGGCCGAGTCGGTTGGACGCCATGGCGGCGGCCACCCGCGCGGCCTCCACCCAGGCGTCCACCTCGCGCCAACATTCGGGGTCGTTTTCCAGCACTCCGGTGACTTGATGGAAGGGGATGCCGGCGCGCTGAAACACATTGGCAATCTCGGGCATCGGACAGGCTGAGCAAAACGCCAGCCAGTCGCCCGTCATTTGCGTGCGGTCGCCCAGCGCGTTAAATTTGGCGTAGTCGATGGCTGGTTCGGGTACCAGGTTGAGTACCACCACCGGCACCTTGGCGCGTCTAACCACCGGCAGCACTGTGGACGACAGCGCATAAGTGGTTACGTAGAGGAAAATGATATCAACATCGGCGCGCCGGAACTCGCGGCCGGCGGAGTACGCGCGGTCGGCGTTGTCCACCAACCCGAGGTTGACGACCTCCACGCCCGGCCGGCCGAGTTTCTCGGCGACGCGGGCGACATAGCCTTCGAGCCGTGGCTGGAGACCGGGAAATTGCGGCCAGTAGGCATCGAGGCCGATGCCGAAGAGGCCGACGCGCAGCGGTTGGACGAATGGCTCAGCCACGGGCGGATAGGACGAGTTTTTCATAGGTTTTCACTGTGTCGAGCCAGCCCGTGCCGACCGGAACATTCTGGCGCCGGCAATGCTCGTCCCACACCAACCCCCACGGCAGCGATTTGCATTCCTCCAGCAGCGCCAGGCGCGCGGTGAAATCTCCCGCCGTCTCGTACTCGCGCAATTTCGCGGAGGGTTCCAACAAGGCGAGCAGCAAGCCCTTGAGCGAGTTGCGGGTGCCAATGACCCAGGCTGCCACGCGGTTGATGCTGGCATCGAAATAATCCAGGCCGATGTGGGTGCGGTCGAGAAACTCGCCGCGCACCAGTTCTTGCATCAGCGCCATGGTGGGGTCATCCAACAACACCACGTGGTCGCTATCCCAGCGCACGCCACGTGAGACATGCAGCAATATCTCTGGCACATATTGCAGCACCGAAGATATCTTGTCGGATAGATTTTCCGTCGGATGGAAATGGCCGGCATCCAGGCAGCAGAGGATTTGGTTTTTGATAGCGTAGCCGAGATAGAACTCGTGCGAGCCGACCACATAACTTTCCGAGCCAATCCCGAACAGCTTGGACTCGACCGCATCGAGATTTAGTTTCGGGTCGATTTTCTCGGCAAAAACGGCATCCAGCGCCGCCTCCAAACGCGCCCGCGGTGCCTTGCGGTCAGCTGGCAAATCCTTCGAGCCATCAGGAATCCACAGGTTTGTCACTGTCGTCGAGCCGAGTTGCCGACCCATGTCGGCGCCGATGCGCCGACATGCCTTGCCGTGCTCGATCCAGAAGTCGCGGATCCCGGCGTCGGGATGGCTTAGGGTGAGGCCGTCGTCGGCCTTGGGGTGCGAGAAATACGTCGGATTGAAATCCAATCCCAAGCTGTTCGCCTTGGCCCAGTCGATCCAGCTTTGGAATTGGGTGGTAGTTAGAGCGTCGCGATCGACCATGCCGCCGCTGAAGTCGGCGTAGCAAGCGTGCAGGTTGAGGCGGTGGCGGCCGGGAATGAGCGCGTAGGCCTGCTCGAGGTCGGCGCGCAACTCATCGATGCTGCGGGCCTTGCCCGGATAGTTGCCGGTCACGGCGAGGCCGCTGCCGAGCTCACCGCCGACTTTTTCAAAGCCGCCGACGTCATCGCCCTGCCAGCAATGCAGTGAAATGGGGGTGGCAGAGAGCCGTTGGAGGGCGGCTTCGGTATCCACGCCGAGGGAGGCGTAGGTTTCTTGGGCAATGGTGTATGGAGTCATGGGGAGTGTTGTGGGATGAAGGATGAAACAAGGAATGCCCATTCGGGCTTGCGCGACAAATTAAGTTTTTTGGGGATGGTTAGTGACGATTTTTACCACTGAAGTACTGATTGCCAGTGAAATCACTGAAATATGATAAGAATTTCTTCTCAGTGCCATCAGTGGTAATCAGTGTTTCAGTGGTTTCTTTGTCACGATTCATCGCAACGTTGTGGTTGAATTATTGAAGTTGTGCTTCAGCCTTTGCTGCCGAGGTAGTTGCCGTAGCCGACGACCATGGTGGAAGCCACCAGCACCACCAACCCGAGGAACAGCAGTGCTTTGGCTTTGAAGCTCGCGCCTTTCCATTCATGGAGCGCCAGGCCCCAGATGGAACTGAAGATGATGATGGAGGCCATGTGCAACGTCCAACTTGAGAATTTGTATTGGCCCATTTGGGTTTCGCCCATCGAGTAGAAGAAAAATTGGAAATACCAAGTGAGCCCGGCCAGAGCCGAAAAGATATAGTTACCTAACAGCGGCACCGGGGTTGTGTCATGGCGGCCGTCGAACTTGGCGGCATGGCCGGCCGGTGCGCCTTCACCACCGGCGGCCTCGGCATGATAGTGCGGCGACTGTTCGCCGGGCTTGGAGGTGAAGTATTGATAGCCGGTCTTGTTGCGCCAGTTAAGCAGGATGCACCAGATAAAGTTGGTGGTGAAGCCACCCAACAAAACCACGATGAGCACGGGCAGTCCGGTCCACAGGCTGTGTTTGTCATGGATGGCGACGAGATTGGCGCCGGCCTCCGACACTGCCAGCGCGGTTTCCTTTTCGGCCAGAGTGGACATTTCCTGAACGATTTGGAATTCCTCTGGTGCTGCGGCAATGGCGGCGAGACGCTTGGCATAGGCGGCCACCCGCGTGGCCACCTGCGCGGTGTTGCCTTGGGTGATCGCGGTCACCAGTGCCTCCGCCTTGGCTTGGGCCTCGGGTAGCTCGGCTTCCAGCTTTGCTAACGATTCGCTGGTATTCACCGCGGGAACCGAGGCCGTCCTCAACTCGGCAAGCTTGCGCTGGATCATTAGCGGCTTTTCTATCAACCCAGTCACGTCGGCCAGCGTTGGGGCCTTGTCATCTGCAGTTGCCGCTTTACCCTCTTGGAAAAGGACCGCCGGAATCGTGGCTAACAACTTTTGGATATCCTCGTCCACCGGTTGATACGCGCGCTCGACGTGCTTGCCTTCCTTGGCCGCCGAATTAACCATGTCCACCTTGAGCGTGGTCTCGCGGATGAAGTCGCCCGAGCTGAGGCCAAAGGCGAAACAGGCACTCATGATGCCGGAAAAGGTGGCCACCAAAAGGCCTTTTTTAAAATTGAATTCCTTGACGGTTTCGAGTTTATCTTCCTCGGACATTTCGGCCTCTTTGGTGTGGCCGGCCACTGCGGTGATGATGATGCCCAGCACGCACACGCCCAATCCAGCCAGCACCCAATTGCCGTTGATCGGTGTGATCAACTTGGCATGAAACTCACCCTTGAACAGCGGCGGAATGAGCGTGCCAAACACCGTGCAATACCCCAGCGCCACCGCCATCCCCAACGACATGCCAAGGTAGCGCATCGTCAGGCCGAAGGTCAGGCCGCCAAAACCCCATAACAGACCAAACAGATAGGTATAGAACCAGACGTGGCCCGGTGTCTCCATCAGCACCGTCAATACATCGGTGGTCTTGAGAAGGGCGAAAAACCATGGTGCGATGAGCCATGAGAAGAAGCCGCCGACGAGCCAGTAGGTCTCCCAGGACCAGCGTTTGACGCCCTTGTAAGGCACATAGAAACTGCCGGAGGCGAGTCCGCCAAGCCAATGAAAGAAGACGCCTAGAATTGGATTCATGTAAGAACGAGTTGTGTGGGTTGTTGTTGGATTGGGCCTAATGTATGGCCCCGGCCGCAAGCATGCGGACGGCACCATGTGCGAATGGCGGCAAGTGTTGTAACCAGCGGGCGGGCTTTTGGCTACTGTTGCTTTACCAAATTTTGCGGCAGCAAATTTCGCCTGCTACGAGAGGAAATGGGGTCAGAGCAATGGGGTCAGGGTGCAAATTTTGATAAAATCACCCAACCAGGGGCACCGTACATGGTGATAGATAAAAAAAGGGTAAGCTGTGACAATGACTCGCCGGCTGAAGCACTCCTGGGCTGCGACACTCGCCAGCAAGCTGGCTTGGCCTAGGCGGTGGCAAGCCACCGCACTCTTGGGCTGCGACACTCGCCAGCAAGCTGGCTTGGCCTAGGCGGTGGCAAGCCACCG
>WBXE01000001.1 GCA_008932955.1 Verrucomicrobiota bacterium | reverse complement strand
GGGATTGACGACCGGGTGGTTGTGTCATCGCTGCTGGCGGAGCAATTCGGCATCAGCGTCGGCGACAAACTCCGCCTCTACTCGACCCGCAATTTCGAGGAAGTCATGCGAGCGTACAAAGCGACGGAAAACCCGCCCGTGCGCGAGGCCTACGCCACCATCTGGAAAAAAGCCACGGCCATGCTAGCCGCCGCTTGGCATCCAGAAAAGGACGGGTTTTCCATACCGGCCAAGGTGCTTGAGTCCGGCATCTACGAGCCGCTCTATCGGATTTACTCGGCCAACATCCGCAAGCCGGAGCAAGCGTGGCTCAACACCATCCTCGTGGCCATGGACCCGGCGCTGAATGACCCGGCCTATCATTTTAAGGCCGATGATAAAGCTAGCATCGAAAAAGCCGTTGCCGCACTCAATTCGAGCGATGCCGAAAAAATGGACGGCGATATTCTCAAAGGCCTCAAGAGCATTGTGCTGCCCAAAGAGGCCGAGGTCAGCGGGGTCTATCAAGCGTCGCAAATGGCCATCACGCCCGATGTGTTCATGCCGCTGCCGCTGGCCCAGAACCTAGCTGGTCTGGAGGATGCGGTGCAAGGGATCGCCTTGCGCCTGGACGACCCGTATCTCGCCGAGCCGGTGGCCGCCGCGGCACGCGTATCCCTCGGACCCGACTGGTCGCTGCTCACCTGGGGCGAGCAGTACCAGGCGTTCTTCGCGCTGATCAACCAGCAGCGGGTCATGATGTATTTCGCGCTCTCATTCATCGTGTTGGTTTCAGCCTTTTCGATGATGGCCGTCATGTTCACCGTCACCATCCAGAAACGCCGGGAAATCGGCGTGATGAAAGCTCTCGGTGCCGCCCCCGGCCAAATCGTGCGGGTCTTCCTCTATCAAGGGATGATTCTCGGCGTGCTCGGCGCGCTGCTCGGTGTGGCCCTCGGTCGCCTGGTCATCTTGTTTCGCGGGGAAATTCAGGGCGCGGCCCGCGCGCTGGGCTTCGATCCGTTTTCAGCTTCTTTCACCGGTTTTGGCAAGCTTCCGGCATTCAATAATCCGCTAGAGCAGGCGGTCATCGCGGTGATGGCCTTCATCCTGTGCTCACTAGCCGCCTTGGTGCCGGCGTTTTTCGCCGCTCGCTCGGATGCAGCCAAATCCCTCCGCAACCTCTGAACCATGGACATCTGGATCATCCGCAACGGCGAAAAAATCGGCCCCATTCATGATTACGAGGCTCGCCGCAGGCTTCAAGCCGGCGAACTGGCCAGCGGCACCCACGCTTGGCACGAGGGTTTGGACGCCTGGCGCCCGCTGTGCGAAATGGCCATCTTCAAGGATGATATGAACTGGGTTCAGTTAGGCGACCTGGATGCCGGCCCAACCGACGACGAAGAAGATGCCGCGCTACTCGCTGCGGCAGGTGCCTCGCCACCGCCGCCGACCACCTCGCCGGTGTTAGGACGGCGATTTTGGGCGCGCTGGCTCGATATCCATATCTATATCGCAGCTTGGTGGCTGTGCATGTGGATCACCGAGCGCAATATTGATGCCGTTTTCAGTAACCTCTGGATCATGGCGGGGCAACTCGTGCCGTGGTTCATCGCGGAATCCATCCTCATCCACCGCTTCGCCACCACGCCCGGCAAGTGGCTGTTCGGACTGCGCGTGGTCAATACCAATGGCACCCACCTCAGCCTCAGATCCGCCACCTTGCGCTCGTTCCGCATCCTGGGTGGCGGCATTGGCCTGGGCTGGAGTTTGCTGGCGTTGTTTTGTCAGACGCTGAGTTATTTCACGGCCAAGCGCCTCGGCAATGCCCTGTGGGATCACGCGGGTGGCCACCGGGTCGAGTCCCAACCACTTGCCGCCTGGCGCATCCTCGCTGCCGCCTGCATTTTCTTCGCCGCCCTGCAATTGCAGATGGCCGTGGTCCCGCCTTCGGTGTTCAAAAACGCGGCCGAAGCCTTGCCAGACTCATATCTGAAGGACTTCGTGAAAGAGAATTTGGAGAAAAACCCACCCTGGCACCTGCCGCCGCGCTAGAGTCCTTGAAGAGCCAAAGATGTTGCGAATGAGTCAAGTTTTTGAAGTGCCGCCATCTCCGAATTGATTGATAAATGTTGATTGATGATTTTTGAAGTGAGCTTGTTTGGCGCTCGTGTCCAAGCTCACATCACAAATCATCAATCATCAATCGGCAATCATCAATTCTCTTCGTCTTGGGTCTGAGGCCCCGCCTCGCTAGAGGCCTCTCTCTTCCATCCACAGGTTGAGGATCTCGACGGCGGCGGCTTGGTCGATGATGGCTTTGTGGCTGCGGGCCTTGCGGCCAGCTTGCTGGAGCTTGGCGGCGGCGCTGGTGGTGGTGAGGGTTTCATCGACGAATACCAGCGGGATGTTAGGCAGGCGCAGATGGATCTGCTCGGCGAAGGCGCGCACCTTGGCAGCGGCACTGCCTTCACTGCCGTCCAGGCGGAAGGGCATGCCTAACACCAGCGTGCGGGCACCTCGGTTTTCTGCCAACTCACCGATGCGTGCGATGGCATCGCGGGCCGCGCAATCTATCGTTTCCACCGGATAGGCGAGAATCCCACATTCATCGGTGGCGGCTATGCCGATGCGTGCATCACCATGATCGATACCCAATGCCGGATGGATGGAAGTAGAATTTTGCAAAGGTCGGGTATCCTAAAAAGGAAAATGGAAACGGGTGCAGTGGCGTTTTTTACCACAGATTTCACGGATTGAAGAGGATTACACGGAAAATAAGGCCCAATCTAGTTTCTCTTCGACTCAACCTAAAGGTGCCTACCATATAATTCATAACTCATTCATTATCTGTTCAATCTGTGTAATCTGTGGTTCTGTTTTTTCCATCTATGGCTATAATAACTCCGGCGGGAGCAGATCGGTGAGTTTCTTGATCGCATCGGCCTCATGGCGGTTAGCGATGAGCAAGGCGTCGGCCGTCTGCACGACGATCAGATCATTCACGCCGAGCAGCGCGATGCGGGTGCCGGGGCGGGCATTGAAGATGATGTTATTGTCGGAATCGAGTTGGGTGAACGCTTCGTTCGCACGGTTTTCAATCGCCGTGGGTTCCAGATACTTGGCGATCGACAGCCAGGAACCGACGTCATCCCAATCGAAGTCCGCTTCGATGTTGAGCACCCGCGCGGCTTTTTCCATCAGGGCGTAGTCGATGGAAATGGGCGTGAGCTTGGGAAATTGCGCGGCGATGGTCGCGGGAATGTCGGTGGCGGCGCTCAACTCGGCGACGAAACCCGCGAGCTCGGGCGCGTGGCGACTGAGTTGTTGGATGACGGTGGGCAGCGCCCACACAAACATGCCTGCGTTCCAAGTAAAGCCGCCGGTGGCAAGGAATTGCGCGGCGAGTTCGGCATCGGGCTTTTCGCGGAAGCGCTTCACTTCACATGGCGGATGACTGCCGCTGAGCCCGGGAATGACGGCCGCTTCACCGCGCTCGATGTAGCCATACGCCGGGCAGGCCCAAGTCGGGCGGATGCCGATAGTCACTAGACCGTCGGAGTGCTGTGCGGTGGCGAGGGCGTCGCGCATCACCGCTTGATAGGCAGCGGTGTTGCGAATCAGTTGGTCCGAGGGCAACACCATCATCACGGCCTGCGGGTTGCGGGCCGCGATCAGACCGATGCCCAGGGCCACTGCCGGGGCGGTGTCGCGTTTGGCTGGTTCAGCCACAATATTGGCGCCTGGCAGCATGTGTGCGACCTCGCGCACGGCGGATTCCTGCAAGGCGTTGGTTAGAATCAGGATGTTTTCGGGCAGCACCAGCCCGTCGAGGCGGCGGATCGTTTGCTCCAGCAGGGTGCCATCGCCGAATAAATCGAGTAACTGCTTGGGGCGGGCGTTGCGGCTCAACGGCCAGAAACGGGTGCCGGATCCGCCAGCGAGAATGAGTGCATAGGTGTTTTCTAAAATAGCCATGACAGGCTTGAGCATAGCGGGAAAAATTGCGCCGAAAAGCGCGAATCCTACGCAATTTTGTTTTCCGGGGTTGTCGGTGGGCCGGAGAGTGGCTATAAGAGCGCCATGGAAGATGACCATTTGGACCCGACCCCTCAATGGATTGAAGTGAGCGCCTTGGCTGCCCCCGCCTTGCTGGGCACTGCCGCCGGCCTTTTACTCGGTGATTTAATGCACCGCAACGCCCGCCGCGGCGTCGGCATCGGCCTTGGCGCGCTCGGCTTCCTGGCCATTCTGCCGTTCGTGGTCGATGGCGTGGCCGCTTTGGTCACCGGACCGCGCAGCCGCTACGGGGTGCGCCGAAAAATCCAGCACATTCGCGACGGCGGCGACGGCTTGCCCGATCACGACGAGGTAGCCGAGCAACTCCGCGAGCAAGGCTTGATCTAACCCAATGGGCGCTAGACGCCGACCAGTGCCGCGGCATCGGCACCTTGTTGCTGGCAGTCATGTGGCTCACCGCCTTGCGCGCAGGCGTGGAGCGCTTGGTAGCTTACACATTGCAGGCCAATTGCCGTGCGCCAAAGTGGATGCAGCATTGCGGTGCCAGCGGCTCGTGGGTCGGCTACAAACTCGAGTTCAGCTGGCATCTGCTGCACCCCGACAGAATGCCGCCCCCCAGCAGCCACAGATTTGGCAGCATGGTTAACCAGCCTCTCGCCCCTGATCCGTGGCGGCTGGTGACACATCAGGTATCATTCATTGAAGATTTCAGAAATCAAACCGCAGATGGACGCAGATCCGGCGTCGCTGCACTATGCCGGGACAAGTGGACGCGGATAAAGATGGAATCAGAGGTGAAATTTAGTTTTTTCTGCCTGCCTACAACTCAATAATCGCTTCTTCTCTTCGCATCTGCATGGATTTGACCCGCTCTCAGAGTCAAGGGTTCGTCCATCTCGCTGGGCTCGGTTGCGTCCTTCCGCGCTTAAAAAATCCAAATTGAGAAGCCCTGTTGACCTGAATCATAACGTTCCCCATACTGCCCCAGCCATGCCCGACTCCCTCCGCGCCGCCATTCGAGATGTTGTAGATTTCCCTAAACCCGGGATCGTGTTCAAGGATATCACTCCGCTGTTAGCCGACGGCGCATTGTTTGCCAGAGCCATCAGCCTGCTGTGTGAAACGTGCGGTGGCACGCGCATCGACAAAGTGGCGGGCATCGACGCTCGCGGCTTCATCTTTGCCAGTGCCGTGGCCGATCGCTTGGGTGTCGGGTTTGTACCGGTGCGCAAACAGGGCAAGCTGCCGTGGAAAACCCGCCAGGCCGCCTACGCCCTGGAATACGGCGAGGCGGTTGTCGAAATCCATCAGGACGCGGTCAAACCCGGCGAAACAGTGCTGCTGGTCGACGATCTGCTCGCCACCGGCGGAACCGCCGCAGCCGCTGCAAAACTGCTCGACGAACTCGGTGCCAAAGTGCTCGGCATATCGGTCCTCATCGAGCTGTCGTTCCTCAATGGCCGCGCCAAACTCTCCCCCTATCCAGTCCACTCAATCCTCACTTACTAACAGAAAATTATGTCCTGGCAAACCTATAACCAGCAGCTTCTGCGCTACCCGCAACTCGGATTTTCGCTAGATCTATCGCTCATGGAGATGGCGGACAGTCCGCCCCCAGAGCTCGCTCCGCGCATCGCCAAAGCGTTTGCAGATATGGCGGCACTTGAAGCCGGTGCCATCGCCAATCCTGATGAGGGCCGCATGGTCGGCCATTACTGGTTGCGCAACAGTACTCTGGCACCCACTCCTCAGCTCCAGGCCGCCATCAGCGAACCGCTGGCGGCGCTCAAAGACTTTGCCAGAGCTGTTCTATCGGGCTCGATTGTCGCCCCCTCGGGCAACGCGTTTGCACAGGTGCTGCTCATTGGCATCGGCGGCTCCGCGCTCGGGCCACAATTGCTAGCCGAGGCGTTGGGCCAACAGGCGCAGTTGCCACTATATTTTTTCGACAACACAGATCCCGCAGGCATTGACGCGGTGCTCGCCCGCCTGGCCAAAACCGGACTCGAAAAAACCCTCGTGCTAGTCATTTCCAAATCCGGTGGCACCCCGGAAACCCGCAATGGTATGCTCGAAGCTCAGGCGGCCTACACCGCCGCCGGTCTGGATTTCGGCCGCCACGCCGTGGCCGTCACTGGCTGCGGTTCGCAGCTTGACCGCTTCGCCACCGCTCAACACTTTATCGCTAGGTTTCCGATGGAAGACTGGGTCGGCGGACGCACCTCGGTGCTCTCAACCGTCGGCCTGGTGCCGGCCGCCTTGTTAGGCATCGATATCGACGCCTTACTCGCCGGTGCCGCAGCGATGGACACGCAAACCCGCAAGCCGGAGGTGGCCACCAATGCCGCCATGCGCTTGGCGCTCGCCTGGCACCATGCCGGGGCCGGGTGCGGGGCCAAAGACATGGTGGTGCTGCCCTACAAGGATGCGCTGGTGTTGTTTTCCAAATACCTTCAACAACTCGTGATGGAGTCGTTAGGCAAGCAACTCGATCTCGATGGCAAACTGGTCAATCAGGGCATCGCCGTCTATGGCAACAAGGGCTCCACCGACCAACATGCCTACGTCCAACAATTGCGCGACGGCGTGAACAATTTCTTCGTCACCTTCATCGAGGTGCGCGCAGGCCGCGGTGCCGCCAGTATGGAAGTGGAGCCCGGCTTCACCAGTGGCGATTACCTGCAGGGGTTTTTCCGCGGCACCCGCAAGGCGCTCCACGACAGCAAGCGCCAATCCCTCACCCTATCCATCCCGCAAGTCACCCCGTTCCACCTCGGTCTGCTCATCGCCTTGTTCGAGCGGGCGGTGTCGTTCTACGCCTCGCTGGTTAATATCAACGCCTATCACCAACCCGGCGTGGAAGCCGGTAAGAAGGCCGCGGGCATTTTCCTATCCCTGCTAGCCGACGTGCGCCGCCAACTCAGCGCCACACCCCAGGCGGCCGAGCCCATCGCCGCCAAGCTCGCTGCCGATGCCGAGGATGTCTATCATTGCCTAAACCACCTCTCCGCCAATGGATTTGCTCTAACTAAAAGCGGAGCCATCCCGGCGCAAGACACATTTTGGCTGGGCGACGGGAGCTAGCAACACCCCTCGGGGTCAGTCCCGCTTTTCAAGCATTCGCGGACCCCCTGGCGGCAAAGTCATGCTCGAAAAGCGGGACTGACCCCGAGGCGCTGGAGGTGGGAGGTGGTGGAATGGCCGGCCACAAACGGCAGGAAACGAATCTCCGCGCCGGTGGCTAGCAGCGCGGAGCGTTCCGAAGCGTCGATGGTATCCAGTGAGTAATCGCCGGCCTTGGTATAAATGTCGGGCTTGAGCGCGGTGATTTCGTCGGCGAGACGGGGGCCGGGGAAAATGACGGTAGCATCGACACTGCGCAGGCAGGCTAGGGCGAAGGCGCGGTCCTGCTCGTTATTGAGGGGGCGGCCTTCGCCTTTGAGTGCGCGCACTGAGGCGTCGCTGTTGACCGCGACGATGAGCAAGTCGCCAAGTGCGGCGGATTGCTGCAGATAGGTTAGATGGCCGCGGTGCAACAGGTCAAAGCAGCCGTTGGTGAGAACCACCCGGCGGCCATCCGCCGCTGCCCGGGCCCGCAGGGCGAGGAGTTTTTCTAACAAATAAATTCGGGACAGCGGGTCGGAGTGGCTCATGGCTGGGGGAAAAGGTACTCGATAGCTGCGCCAAGGGAATCAAAAACCGGGAACGCAGCGGTGAGTCCGAGCGCCTGCAGTTCGGCACGCAGGTCGTCCAAGCCGCTGGCAATGCCCACGCCGCGGGTACCGGCGGCCAGGGCGGTGGCGAGGTCGCTGCCGCGATCTCCGAGGTAACAAACGGCATCTGGTTGCAGAGTAAACTCGCGCATGACCTCTAGCCCGAACAACGGCGAGGGCTTGCGATAGAGCGAGGGTGCATCCGGCGCTTCCGGGGCAATGCAAATGCGCTCGAACGGCCGCGGTCCCAGATCCAATAACTCGATGAGCCGCTGGTTGCAGGCATCCACCGCCGCCAGATCAAAGAGCCCGCGACCAACGCCCGATTGATTGCTGTGCAAAAACAAGCGGGCCCCGGCCGCCACCGCCACTCGCAGTGCCGCGGTCACCCCTGGCAGCAACCGCACTTGCGTCGGGTCGCTCAGGTACGGCACATGCTCGATGAGAGTGCCGTCGCGGTCGAAAATCAAAGCGGCTGGGTGCATGCGGATAGATTGCTAGATACGGGCTGGGATAGCGGCGAAAACCTCTTCGCATGTTAGATCGGCAAGTGCGTGGCGTTTCAACCAGCTAACCTCCGGGCCGCGCGGCAACATGCGCACCGGATCGGTGACCCGCGACATCAAGACCAAGGTAGGCGCGCCGACCATGGCGGTGACGTGTATCGGGCCGGTATCATTGCCAACCACCGCGATGGCGCGGCGTGCCAGCGCGGCGACTTGCCCGAGCTCGGTGCGGCCAGCCAGATTGATCAGGCCAGGGGCCAGGGCTTGGATTTCACTGATGGCGTCGTTGTCCACGGCGGTCCCGATAGCTACTGCGGTGATCCCGCGGGCGGCGAGTTTTTCCACCAAACCGGCGAAATGCTGGGCGGGCCAGCGCTTGTAGGGATGCTGCGGGGCGCAGCCGGGGACCAACAGCACATAGCGGGCTGGCAACTTGTAGTTAGATACATCTCCGTCCAGCCACGAGAGGTCGGCCGCACCAGTGCGCGGCACCCCCGCCGCCGCGATGAGCCGCAACAAACGCTCGGTGACCGGCAGGTTGGCCCCGCCGAAATCCGGCCGCGGGTGAGAACACCCCCGCGCCACCCCACACCATTCGGGACGGCCCGGGCCTAACAGTTTAAAGTAGAATTCGGCCCGATCGTTGCACTGAAGGTCGTAGACGCGGCTGAAATATCCGCTGCGCAGTTGGCGGCGAAAGGCCAGCCATTTGGGCACTTGCAAGAGCTTGGGCGCGGGATCGGCCCAAATCACATCGAACCACGGCATCTTTTCCGTTAGTGAAACGAACGGGCTGCGGGTCAGCAAGGTGATTGTGTCGTTAGAATGATGCTTGCGGATGGCCTGGAATGCTTCCATCGCCAGGATAATGTCGCCGAGGGCCCCCAACTTGATGACCAAGATATTGCTAGCAGGGACCGGGACCGGCGGCGGCTTCCCGCCATTTGAGATTGGATCTGGCATGTCGGTTGGATGAAACACGAATAGAATGGATTAACGTTAGGGTGTTAGGGACACCAGCGGGATGCATTCGCTGCGGCAGGCCTGCGCCAACTCTTGCGGGGTGCCACTGGCGATGAGGTAATCGATCGGCAAGACCGCCGCCAAATCCATCGCGGCGATGAGTTTGCGCAGCGTGGCGCGTGCCGCCCCACGCGGGGCGGTGTGGACGCGAGTCGCCTGGGGCAGCCACGCGGGCAGGGTCTGTCCCGGCTCTAACACAGCTTCATATATCACCTGCGGATGCAGCCACGTCTCGGGTAAACACCACCCCGGCGGCGCATCGGTCAGCCAGACCAAGGCGCGGTGTGGCTTGCCGCTGCCAAGCGTTTGGGGACCGAGCCAATCGCCGATGGTGAAACCCTGCTCGATATAGACTTTCCAGCGTTCTTGCAGCCAAAACACGTCTAAAGGCCCGCGCTGCATCGCCTGTTCGAGCGTCATCATGCAGCCATCGGTGGTCTTCGAGTCTCCCATGGCCACAAACCGAGCACTCCAGCGGCCCGCCGCTACCGTGGTTAGAGACAATGCCAGCACCGAACTCTTCGCACGCCGCGCCAACAAGCACGGCAGCGGACTGGCCCGCGTCAGGCGCCCGAAAAACCTCACCACCTCCCCGGCAACCCCCACTCGCTGGTCCGCTAAAATGCCGACAACCCCCCCGTCACGCAAAAAGCCGGCGACCAGATGCGGACTGTCGCGTTTGGAAAACATGCGGGTGCCGTCGGCTTGGCGGCGCTGGAGCACGACCGCATCTAGCAAGGGATTATTGAGTGGCCGATAGAACGCGCCGGTGCGGGTACCCGGTGGAAATAGGTGGACAAGGCGGCTGAGCAATTCCCAATTGCCCATGTGCGAGAGCAAAAGCACCACGCCTTTGCCACCGGCGAGCGCCTGTTCCAAGAGTTCGAGGTTTTCGATGTGGATCACGCTGCCGAGCTGGGCAGGGGCTAGGCGGGCGGTGCGCGCCGCGGAAAATAGATTGGCCCCGGTGCGTTGAAACGTGTCCCGCGCCATCCGCCGCAAAGTCGGCAGGTCATGCTCACCACAAAAGGCGATGCGCAAATTGCGCAGCACCGTCTTGCGGCGTTGCGGCAGGAAGTGCCAGGCCAGTCGGCCTAGCAGTGCACCCAGATGGAACACCAGCGGTCCCGGCAGCCAGCCGATAAGTTTTTCCAGTGCAGTTTGGCACAACCATTCGAGGCGCCAGCGCCAGCGCTTGGGGTGTGGCTCGTCGGGAGTACTCATGCAACAGGGATTGTGGTGGCGGATGCTGCGGTTGATTAATCTGCGGCGAGAGGGATTTTTTCAGGTGGGAGCAAACATGGCGGGCATGCCAGCTGCGCTCGCGAGGGTTATGCCATCATACCCAGCCCAGCAAAATCAAAAAAAATCTTGTTGGGTTCACCCGCCGAAACGCTGCACGATGGGCATGCGCCGGCCAATCCCAAACGCCTTGGACGTAACGCGCAGCCCGGGGGCGGCCTGCTGGCGTTTCCATTCATTGAGATCGACGCGACGTTGGATCCAGCGCACGGTGTTTTCCTCAAAGCCGCGGCCAATGATTTCATCAGCGGAAAGGTGCTGCTCGACGTAAAGCTCGAGGATGGCATCCAGTGTCTCGTAGGGCGGCAACGTGTCCTGATCCTTCTGATCGGGCCGCAGTTCGGCACTCGGCGGCTTGTCGATCGTGCTCCAGGGAATGACTTCACGCTCGCGGTTGAGCCAGCGGGCCACTTCATAGACCCGCACTTTCGGCAGGTCGGAAATGACCGCCAAACCCCCGCACATGTCGCCGTAAATCGTGCAGTAGCCGACCGCCAATTCGCTCTTGTTGCCGGTGGTGAGCAAGAGTCGACCCTCTTTGTTAGATAGAGCCATCAGCAGCAAGCCACGGATGCGGGCCTGCATATTTTCCTCAGTGACATCCTCGGGCTTGCCGGCAAACACTGGTTGCATCGCCGCCTTGACCGCCTCGAAGGCGTCGCCGATGGGCACTACGTCGCAGCCAATGCCCAGGTTGTGGGCCAGGGCTAACGAATCCTCCACGCTGCCCGCCGATGAATACCCGCTGGGCATGGTCAACCCGTGGACGGCTTGCGGACCGAGCGCATCAGCCGCGATGACTGCGGTGAGCGCGGAATCGATCCCGCCACTCAGGCCGAGACAAACACTGGAAAATCCGCACTTGGTGACGTAGTCGCGCAGCCCGAGCACCAGCGCCTGATAGAGCTGGGCGGGGTCCGCTTCTGCCTCGATCTGGGCGGCGGTAGCTGTATTGAACGGATCAATCACTAGGCAGGTTTCGACAAAGCCCGGCAATTGCGCGCGGATGTGCCCGGCGGCATCGGCCACCAGCGAGTGACCGTCGAACACGAGTTGGTCATTGCCACCCACCGCGTTGCAGTAAACCACCGGCACCTTGGCCGCGCGGGCCACTCCGCTGATCAATGCCTGGCGCTGCAACGGCTTGCCGAGGTGAAACGGCGAGGCGCTCAGATTGAGCAACAGGTCGATGCCCAGAGTGCTCAATTCCGCCACAGGATCGCGGTCGTAGAATGGCCGCTGGAGTGACTCATCGGTCCAAATGTCCTCGCAAATGGTCACGCCGATGCGCCAACCATTCCAGCGCAGCGGTTCACAGGTTTCGCCGGGCTCGAAGTAGCGCCGCTCGTCGAACACATCGTAAGTGGGCAACAGGGTTTTCCAAATTCGTTGGCGGATAGCCCCCTGCTCCAGCCAGGCCGCGGCGTTGCGAAACGGCTTGCCGGGGCGGGCCGGGTGATGCACGTCGATGTAACCGACGACCAACGGCACCTCGCCAATTTCTCCTGCCAAGTAATCGAGGGCCTGCAGGCAGCGCGGGACAAAGTGGGATTTGAAGACCAAATCGCGCGGTGGATAGCCGACGAGTGCCAGTTCCGGGGTGACCACCAACTCGGCGCCGCCATCCAGACATTCGCGGTAGGCGGCGAGAATGCGCTTCACGTTGGCTGGGAAATCCCCAACTACTGCATTGATTTGAGCTAGACCGATTTTCATGAACACACGCAGACAACACCTGTCCGCCGCCAAGTGAAATGCAAAACTCTCAGCAATGCCACCCTACAGCAGATAAATTCCCCGAATTGCGCCAATTGTCGGCTTGCCGTGCCGCCGCTTTCCGCCTAGTTTGCCACGAAGTCTCATTCAGCCATGAATACCATCCGCATCTTACCCTTCCTGCTGGCCTTGCTCCCGGTGTGCGCCCAAGCCGAACCGGTCTCTCCCGCTGCCAAACCCGCCAAACCTGCCGCGCCGACCGCCGCCAACAAGCCGCTGCTCGCCAACCAGCAGGCGTTCCTCAATCTGCCGGAAGAACGCCGCAAGGAATTTGCCAAACAACTCGGCGAGTCCCAACGCCTGTTCCAGCAAAAACGCGTCTTCGAAACTTTTGATGCCCTCGACAAGACCGATGCCGTGTTCCCCGACAGCCCGGAAAGCCTCAACTTGCGCGGCGCATGCTATGTTGAACTCCGCAGCTTCGACAAGGCAGCGGCGGCCTTCAACAAGGCCCTGCTGCTTTCCCCAGAGAATCCCAGCATCAACTTTAATATCGCAGAAGTCCTCTTCGTCACTAAAAAATGGCAGGAGGCCCATGACCTGTTTGGTAAAATCTTGCAGTCTCTGTCCAAGGGTGATCTTTCCCTCTACCGACTCGCAGAATTCAAAATCCTTCTCTGCAAAAAGAAACTCGGCCTCAAAGACGAAGCCCTCGCCCTCGCCAAAAAGTATGGGATGGATGACGATTCGCCGTATTATTACTTCGCTCATGCGGCCATCGCCTACGACGACAAGAACCTTATTAAGGCCGAGGAATGGCTCGCGATGGCTTCCCGCATTTTCAGCAATCCTGATGCGCTCTCTGCCTGGCAGGACACGCTCGTCGAGTACGGATATATCAAAAGCTTCTATGGCGGCGAGCTTAAGGATGAGTGATGCCATCGAGGCAGTGCCACAGACCCAAGACTTCAAGACGCAGAATTTGATTTAACGACAACATCTTTGGCTTTTCAACAACGCCAGAGGCTCTGGCCGCCTTATTGGAGTAACGCAAACAACTCATCAGGAGTGTCGATGAGTGCGTCGGGCATGACCGCTTCCAGGGCCTCGCGGTCGTGATAGCCCCAACTCACCGCCACCGTCTGCATGCCCGCGCGGCGGGCTGTCTCAATGTCCATCGTGGAATCCCCGATGAGTGTTAGCCCCTGCGCCGGTAAACCCAGTATGGCGGCAATTTCATTGGCTCCCGCCGGATCGGGCTTGTGCGGAATGCCCGCCCGCTGGCCTAACACGGCGGCAAACGCCACCGCCGGGAACATTCCGCCGACCATTGCGGTGGTGAACGCGTGCGGCTTATTGGACAGGACGGCCAGCGCCGTTCCCCGTTTCTGGAGTTCAGCCAGCAAGCCGGCCACCCCCGGATAGACCAGCGTGCCCTGCGGCCACGTTAGATCGTAATCCGCCTTGAATGCCTGCTCCAGCGCGGCTAGCAGCGGCTCATCCGATCCCGGTGGTGCGGCGCGCGAAACAAGGACCCGCGCGCCATTGCCGATGAATCCGCGGATCGTGTGCAATCCATGCGGTGGCAAACTCAAGCTGGCGAGGGCCCGGTTCAGCGAGGCGGCAATGCCCGGCAACGAGTCCACCAAGGTTCCGTCCAAATCAAAAATTAGTCCTTGTACTGTCACCCCGCGAGGATGTCTGTACCCGCTCGTTTTTGCAAGGCAAGGAACCCGCGCAAGCATATCTATCGCATTGTAGCGGCCTGTCTATGACCGCTGATGCCCATGAATCGTCAATGCCGCTCATTCACATCGGCGCTCACAGACCGCCGCGACGATGCATCTCAGACGCCTTGCGACAGTTGTTATTGCGCGTGCACCTCCGTCACCACTTATGATCATGTCTTTGCTGATGTGGATAGAGTGTGAAAGGACCCACGGATGGCGTCGCAGTCCGCATAGAGCACTTGCTGGAGATACAGCCCGACAGCCGGCGCGCAGTGCGGTGACTTGCCATGGGGCAAGCCCGGCGCTTGATCGAGCAGGGCGCTCAGCGTGCTTGGTGCCAGTTTGGCTAGGGCCACCTTGACTACGGCCCCGGTAAGCAGACGCACCATTTTATAGAGGAAGCCGTCACCGACATAGGTGAGGCGATATCCGTCGGCCAGCGCCTCAAGGTCGGCTGCATGGAGGTGCCGCTGATAGTCCATCGCCGCGGTTTCATCGCCACGGTAGGCGGCAAAGGCATGAAAGTCGTGCTTGCCGCACACCAGAGTTAGCGCGAGCGCGAGCAAATCCGCATTGAGCCGCTGCGGCAGGTGCCAGACCAAGCCGGCCTGATGTGGCGGCAGCACCGGGGCGGTGCAAATGTCGTAGTGATAGATTTTACCGATCGCCGAGAAGCGGGCGTGAAAGTCTGCTGGCGCAGCCTCGCAGGCCATGATGCGGATAGTGGCGGGAAGTTTGGAGTTGAGTGCTCGCAACCAGTTGGTTGGACTCATGGTCGTCGGCTGTGGCACCTCAAAGTGGGCAACCTGGCCCAGCGCATGAACTCCGGTATCAGTGCGCCCGGAGCCGTGGATAGCTACCGCTTGCTTGGCGATTTCCCCCAAGGCCCGCTGCAAGTGGTCCTGCACGGTGGCGCCGCCAGGTTGCGATTGCCAACCGGTGTACGGGCGCCCGTCGTAGGCGATGGTGAGCTTCAAACGCATAATCTATGGTGGTTGCTAGATGGCAAATGAGTTGTGGTGGAGCTGGCATTTTTCATCTCGAGGCTTGGGTCTTACAAGGCTTGGGTGGCCACTTTCCAGCCCCCGTAACGCAAATCGGGCGACACTCCGCTTGCCGCAGCTGTCTTATGCCATTAGCATGACCTCTGGCAACCCAAGTTACTGCTTGGTCGACTACTCGATCCAGGTTCTTGAGCTTGCGTCTGCCCTCCCACCTTTCGTCATGGCCGGTCCCTTCACCCTTGTTTTGGAAACCTCCACCCCGCAGGCCTCGCTGGCCCTAGCCGGACCTCTTGATGCTGTAACTCAACGCGAGTTCGTCAGTGACCGCAGCCACCACGCGGGTTTGTTCGCCCCCCTCGCAGAATTGCTAGAAACTGCCGCTGCCGGATGTCTGGCCCGGGTGTTGGTTGGCAGCGGCCCGGGCAGCTACAGCGGCACCCGGGTCGGCATTGCCGCCGCCCAAGGCGTGGCGCTGGCACAAGAATGCCCGGCAGTGGCGCTGCCATCGATATTGGCGTTGCCCGCTGCTGCTGGCCCGGCCGGCTGCTGGGTGATCGGTGATGCGCGGCGCGGCAGCTATTGGATCGCGCGGGTCGTCGACTGCCAGATGACGGAAAACCCACAGCTCAGCGATGCTGCGGGCCTCATCGCGAGTATTGCGGCGGCCTTGGAGCAAGGGCTCCCGGTGGTATCCTTTGAAGAACCCGCGCGCTTTCCATTGCCGCAAAGCTTGGCTGCCGAGGTGGCGCAGCAGTTCCCCTCCGCCGCGCGACTCTGGCGAGCTTGGGATCTAGCCACCGCTGCAACCCGGGCCACCTGGGCAGCAGCGCTACCGCAGCCGATTTATCTGAAGCCGCCGCACATCACCCCGGCGAAACGACCGTGGCTGCTGGTTTAGCCGGGAATGCGATAGCTTGCTGTCGCCTAGCAAAGCCAGCTGGCTGGCGAGTGCCGGGCGCGCGGTCTTTCATCACAGGCCGGATTTCTGTTTTTCGCTTGGCATAATATGCCAGTCATTATGAAGTTGACGCCGTGCCGACGCAATTGGGACTGGCGAATGAGCGAAGGCCGGGGCATGCTCTACGGCCTCCCATGCATGTACGCATCATCGTTGCCGGCAAACCCGCCCTCGCCTACGCCAAGGCCGGGGTGGCTGAGTATCTGAAGCGCCTCGCACGGTTGGGATCGTACGAGGTGGTGGTCATCAAGGCGGGATCGAGCGCCGAGGTTTCCGCTAGATTGTTAGAGCGATCGCAAGGTTGCTGGCGCGTGGCGCTGGACGAACGCGGCGAAGGCCTGAGCACGCGCGGCTTGGCGGACAAACTCCAAACTCTCGAGCGCCGCGGAGAGATTAAAACGCTGGCATTCTTGCTCGGCGCGGCAGATGGCCACAGCCCCGAGTTGCGCGAGGCCTGTGAATGGGTGCTGACTCTCTCACCCCTGACGCTGCAGCACGAGCTGGCCCTGGTGGTTTTGTTAGAGCAACTCTATCGGGTCGCCTCGTTGCGGGCCGGAGCTCCCTATCACCGCGACTGAGCAACCTAGCTCAGCGCCGGTATTGATTTTGCTGAAGCATGCCGAATTGGCCTTGGCCGCCACCGGTGGCACCTTGCGAGTTCCAGGGGATCTTGGTGCTGTTGCTCGTCGGCGGCACCGGGATGATTTCGGGTTCCTTGTTGGTATTGCAAGAAGTGAGGTTCAGGCCTGCAACGGTGACGGTCAGCAGCAGCAATAAGGATCCACGCATGGGCCGAGAATAAAACAAGCTCCGCCGGACGCAAGCCTGCGGAGCGGGTTTATGAAAAAAAAGTCACCGTCCGTGCTTAGTGGCTAACTGGATTGGCGAGGATCACCCGGTCACCGGGTTGCAAGCGCACCCCTGAGGCCAAACTTTCCGGATCGATATCGGCAATGGTTTGGCTTGGCTCAATAGCGGTGGGATGGACTCGGCCAATGAGCCGGCCATCGCGCTTGACGAGCAGCGAAGTCTGCGGGGTGAAACCGGCACTATTGCCCGCGCCAATGACCACGAAGCCCCAGCCCTGATTGACCCCGGTGATCACCGCTTCCATCCCATTGTTACCGATACGCACGTTGCGGGTCAGGGTCTTACCGACCAAGCGGCTTTCCTCGGCCTTATTGTCGGCTAGGCGTTTTTCGGCACCTGCCACCAAGGTTTCATTCTCTTCGACTTTCGTTTTGAGGTCGGTCACCTCTTTGGCGATCTTATCGATAAAGTCTTCGATGCCATCGATGGCGACTCCATCCCCCAGCCCGGTTAGAACGACCTGAATTTCCGCCAGGTTCTTGGCGAGATCCTTCAATTCTTCCTTCTGTTTGGCAATTTCGGCGTCGAGTTTAGCTAGGTCATCCTTGGCTTTGGATTCGGTGGCCTTGAGTGCGGCGATGCTTTGCTTGGTTTCCTCGCGGGCGTTGAGGACTTTTGTGAGGGCTGCTTGCTCATCCTTGAGGTCCTTTTCGGTGATTTCTGCCTCGTGGGTCGTTTCCTTGTTCTTCTTGACGTCGGCCAAGCGCTTGTCCTGCTGCACCTTGAACTTCAGCGAGTGGTCGTAGGAAAAATACGCGGCCCCACCGATCGTGAGAATGGCGAGGATGTAAAAGATAGCTTTGACTTTCATGGGCGTTCCTTGCGAAGAGTTTTAGGGGTGGGTGAAAATCAGTTAGCCTCGGGGGCGGCTGCTGCTGGCGCTTCAGGCGTGGCATCCGGAGTGGCCGCCGGGGTGGCGTCGGGTTCCGCAGCGGCTCCGGGTGCGGGATCCATCGTGGATTCTGCGGCAGGCTCCGCATCCTTGGCCGGGGCCTTGGTCGCTGCCGCCGCCGGTTGGCTGACCGGGGCCTTGGCTATCTCGACGGGCTTATGCGTCGGCACCACTTGGTCACCGACCATTAGCACCGAGCCATCCACCAGCGAATCAGGAACGATCGAGGCCGAGGCGGTATTGGCCTCCACGGCAGTGACGAGCAACTTGCCGACCGCCTTGGCGTCGCGGACGATTTCAAGAGTCGAACCGGCGACTACGCCGGAAATATTGCCGGCGCTAAGAGTAACAAACCCCCAATTCGGATAGATGGCGTTGATCTCAGCCTTAGTAAAGAACGACTCGCGACGCGAGATCATGTCGGTGCGACCTTTCAAAACGTCATTGCGGCCGGCCGTCTGCGAGTTTTCCTTGGTCAGGCTGTCGAGCTGGGCGAGATTCTTGGCGATCAACAATTTAAGCTCTTCCATCTCGGCACCCAAAGTTTTGACTTTTTCGGCACTGTCGCGGGCTTTGCCAATTTTCCCGGCTTGCTCCTTCATCTTGTCAAGCTTGCTCTTATTGTCATCCATCACCGCAGTCTTGCTGTCAACCTCTTGCTTGACGGCTGCATTGGCGGTCTCGAGATCACTCTTCTCGGTTGCGAGCTTGGCAACCTGCTGCTTGCCTTCCGTGTGTTTGGCCTGTGTCTCGGCCAAGCTTTTCTGAGCGGTTTTGAATCGAGCCTCGGTGGCGGCGAGCTTGCTATCCTCATTCTGGCGATGGGTCAGCTCGTTGGCGTAAGCATCTTTGTTCTTGTAGGCGACAAAGGATGCCAGTGTAAGCACTATTGCGGTTAGAATTCCGAAGACATTGGCCATGAGAGAGGTAGGTTGGGCGGGTTGATTACGTCGTCTGCGACCGACCTTAGGGACGCCGTTACCTCTACCGCAATCCAAAATTTAAGGAAGTTTTGAATTTTTTTCAGCTTGCCTTTACAAAGTCAGCCCCAGCACGCATCAGTGGACTGCCTTCCATGCAGTCCATCTTCCGCGTTCTCGCCTACCTCCGACACTACCCAGGCCTTGCAGTTGCCCAGTTTTTCTGTGCCATGGGCATGACGCTGGCCATCTTTGTGTTCCCCAATGCCACCCGTCATGTCATCAACGACATCATTCCCAACCCGCATCGCCACGGCGAATTTTTCCTGTGGATCTGGCTGGCCTTGCTCGGCTTTCTAGTCAAAGACGGCCTCAATTCGCTGCGCATTCTCATCAACAATACGTTTGAGCAAAAGGTCATCTTCGATATTCGCTCGGATCTTTACGCGAAAATCCAGCGCTTGCCCCTGCGTTGGTTCGATACCCGCCGCACCGGCGACATCATGACGCGGGTGGTCGAGGACGTCACCAACATGGAGCGGGTGCTCATTGACGGCATTGAGCAGGGCTTGGTGGCGGCCTTGCAGGTGCTGAGCGTGGGCGGATTTTTGTTTTATTTGAATCCTGCAGTGGCGGCCTGGGCCACCCTGCCGGTGCCATTTTTGGCCTTCTCAGCCTGGATTTATTCGACCCGTGGCCGCGACCGCTACCGCAACCAACGCGAAGCGGCTTCCGACCTCAACGCCTTGTTGCACGACAACATTTCGGGAGTGAGCCAAATCAAGGCCTACGCTGCGGAGGCCGACGAGCACGCGCGCTTCAACCGATTTTCCGACATATTGCGCCACAGCACGCTGCGGATGATGCGGTGGTGGGCGGTGTATTCGCCGGGCATGTCGTTTTTGCGGATGAGTGGCTACGTGCTGGTGCTGGCGTTCGGGGGGCAGGCGGTGATGCGCGGCGACTTGAAGATGGGGGATTTTGCGGGATTCCTGCTGTTTTTGTCGTTGTTTTACGAGCCGATTGACCGCCTCAACTCGCTCAACCAAATGCTGCTCTCTGGGCGTGCCGCGGCCGACCGTGTGTTCCAGATCCTCGATGCCGAGGAAGAACCCAATGCCCGCCACGGCAAATCCTTGCCCAAACACCTCCGCGGTGCCGTGCGCTTCGAAAATGTCTGCTTCACCTACCAAGAGCAACCCACCCTCCACGGCGTCACCCTCGAGGCCCAACCCGGCCAAACCATCGCCCTCGTGGGTTCCACCGGGGCCGGCAAGACCACCGTCCTGGCCTTATTGGCACGCTTTTACGAGATCAACTCCGGCACCATCACCATCGATGGCCAGGACATTGCCGAACTCGCCAAAGACTCCCTGCGCGAGCACCTCGCCTACGTCACCCAGGAGCCGTTCCTGTTCAATGGCAGCGTCCGTGAAAACCTCCTCCTCTCCAAACGGGATGCCACCGACGCCGAGCTGTGGGCCGCCTTAACCGCCGCCCACGCAGCTGACTTTGTGCATGCCCTGCCCCAGAACCTCGACACCAACGTTGGTGAGCGCGGCGTCAAGCTCTCCGGCGGCGAAAAACAGCGCCTGTCTATCGCCCGCGCCTTGCTCAAAAACGCCCCCATTCTGCTTCTCGACGAAGCCACCGCGTCGGTCGACTCGGAAACCGAACGCCAAATCCAGGACGCGCTCGACCGCTTGATGGAAAACCGCACTGCCATCGTCATCGCCCACCGGCTTTCCACCATCCAAAATGCCGGACGCATCTACGTGTTGGATAAGGGGGTGGTCATCGAACAAGGCAGCCACAACGAGTTGCTCGCCCACGGGAAAAAATACGCCGAACTCTGCCGCAAATCCTTTCTCCAGGAAGCCGCCACCCTCCCTCCTGAGGACGTGATGGCCACCGCCGCCGATGGCGGCGACACTTCGCAATAGCCACTATTCAACCCACCATCCACAATCCACCATCCCAACATCGAGAAGGCCGGACGCCGAACAAAAGAGGCGATAGAAACAGACGCAAGGCGTTGTCTTTTGCTCTCCGGTTCGACGTTGTATGTTCACCGTTGAACGCGGAGCGAGCGCTAGCGAGCTTGGAGAAAACTGGCGTAGGTCTAACTGGCATAGCCGGAGGCAATGTTCGATGTTCGCGTTTCCCAAGGGAAGCGCTGCGCTCCGTGGTCTTGCGCCTTGCGTCTTGTAGCGCAGCGGTCTTGGGTCTTCTTAGCGCCGGAAGCGGGAATCGTATTCTCGGCGCAACAGCTCATAGCGCCGCTCCAGTTCGGGGATGGTGAGTGAGGCGAGAGCCTGGGCATCGGTTGGCGCAAGGCCCATAAGTTCCTCCAGAGCGAGAATCTTGCCTTCCTGACGACCTTCCTGACGACCTTCCTGACGACCTTCCTGACGACCTTCCTGACGGAGTTGTTGAGCAATTGTCATGGCAGAGGATTGGATTTCGGGTTGGGTGATGTGAGCAATTTTATGGTCAAAGGCGTCTTTGTCAACGCCTGCGTCCAGAATGTAGCGAATGATAAACTCGCGAATTTCACGCGGGATTTGGATCATGAGCGCCTCATCCCATACTTGGTCGTCGAGGAGTTTGGCGATGCGCTCGGCCTTCATAACTCGCAACGTGATGATGCCCGCCGGGGTGCCGAGGATTTTATCAAATGGCAGGTCCGCCAACTGGATGAGCCGAAAGGTGAAATCGGGAATAAAGGGGCGGGCTTCGTCGGTCAACCCGGCGGGAATGTCCAGCAGGGATGAGAACTCCAGCGGCAGGTCCCAGCGCTTGGCATTTTGTGCCAGCACCACCGGCACGATGATGGGCAACTTGTCCGCCTTGGGCTGCTGGCGCAGGAATTTTTCCCAAATGCGTGCCATGTACCGCAACAGTCGCAAAGCAAGCCAGCGGTCGAGTTCGCGCTGGTGTTCGAAGAGCACGTAAATCAGGCAGTCCTGCCCGCACAGCGGCGTGGAAAATAGCAGGTCGCTCTCGCTGTGGCGGTAGTGGGAATCGACAAAACTGCCGGGCTCGAGCCGCAAGCGGTCCCAGTCGAGAGCCGTGGAGAGGCCCGCGGGAAAGATGCCGCGCAGAAAGCCGATTGCGTTGGCGGGCTCCCCGAAGGTGCTCTTGAAGAGCTTGTCGTGAGGCTGGTGGATCGACTTCTTTGCCATGATCAACCTGGAGGCTGAAATACTGGGTGTCTGACGTCAAGTTCCTTTGGCACGCCCATCTGCTTTGATTGCGATTTCACCGATTGCGTCCGCCGCATGACAGCCGCCGGTGCCGAGGCGTTTGCCGTGCCGAGCATGGACGCTGGCCCGCCCGCCAGCACCTGCAAGATGCCGAAATCTTCCGCCATAGGGCTCTTGAAAATGGCCGCGGGATGGTCGTGTGCGCCACCTCCGGCCTCACCCAGACCAGCGATCCCCACCGCAACCGCGTCGCCCAACGCCCCATCCTCCAGCTGGGATTCTTAAAATCGCCCTATTCCTGCACTGCGACACCACCTTCTTCACCCGCGCCGCCTGGCTCATCTGCGGGCTCGCCATGGCCGCCACCCCCATTGTCCTACGGAAAAAACCGCTGTGGGCCTCACCTCAGGCGGGCAAAAACGGGTTGACAGCCCTGACCCCGCCATAGTCCTGTCCGTGATTGAGATCTTCGGTGTAGAGCACACGCGCAGTGCTGGCCTGAGCGGCTGCGAGGATCATCGCATCCCAGAGGGAGAGCTGCCAACGGGTTTGCAACGAAAGTCCGAGGCGCAACAGCGGCAGGGTATTGTCGATCACTGGCCAGCGCGAGAAGTCCCCAATGAGCGCGACTGCTTCGGCCGACGAATGCCCGTAGCGGATAAAGTTGACGTGAAATTCTTGTAGGACCTGCACGCTGATGGCGGTGCGTCCGAGTTGATGCCATGCATTCTCGAGCAACGACTGAGCGACACTACGCTTGCTTGGGGCGTCCAAATCGTAACCGTAAAGAAGGATATTCGTGTCGAGGAAACATTCAACAGCCATGAGCTTGATCGCGGGTGAGAGGTTGACCGCCGAGGTGGTAACCGTGACGCAGGCGGGCAAGTGCGTCGGCTGGAGCGGCGGCGGGAATCTCCTCGCGAAGTACGCTCTCGAGCCCCTCCATTACGAGTTTCTTGATCGAAGAGCGCCGCCGGACCGCTGCGATCTTTGTGCGTTCTAGGATGTCGTCGGGCAGGTCAATGGTGGTTTTCATGTAGCTATAAATACGGCTTTATGGCCATATGTCAAGGATTGTATTAAACACGAAATCAGCGTTAGGCTGCGCCAACGTGATAATTCGTGGCTACGAAACCACTGAGACACGGATTGGCCTCCCGAGTAGCTTGACTCGGTTGCGGCCCGTTGTGGAGCGGCGTCGTTCGTGTCGTCGTGCGGAAGGATCGACCCTGAAGCGAGCCCTCGGTACGTACCCATCGGCCGCACTTCCGCAGCACCACAAGAATGAGGTGGCTCCTTAGAGCACCCGAGAGCCCCAAGTACCCGATTATTCAGTTAGTAAACGCGGCAAGCGATGAAAGAGCAAGAATCCCGGCCCATCTAACAGCCTGCAACCTTGCAATTTCAAGCCCTCCGCGCTGTCATAAATTTACTTTCCTAGAGCCATCGGGCTTGCAGGAAATTCGGCGTTTTTTTCTTGGTCGAAACTAGCCCTAGTGGCATTATGAGCAGGCCAAATACTATATATAGTAATCCATCCATTCTTTCAAACTTCCGACGCAAGCCCTAGCCCCCAGCACCCCGATTCCAGCCTTTTTGCTATGACACCGCCCTCGCCCACGCTCACCTTTTCATCCCGCCGCATGAGTACGCCCGCCCCCCAAGCCGCTAGCGGTCTGGTGTTTGAAACCAAGTTTAGCACGCCTGACGTCGATCCGTTTGAGGATATCGAATGGGAATTTCGTACGGCTGAGATCACCGACGGCTCCGCGAAGGCGATTTTCCGCCAGGAACACGTCGAAGTCCCCAAGGAATGGAGCGAATTGGCGACCAAAATTGCCGTGTCGAAATACTTTTACGGCGATATTGCCCGCGGGACCGATCCGAAGGCTGGGGGGCGGGAAAGCTCGGTGCGCCAACTCATCCACCGGGTGACGCGCTCGATCACCGACTGGGGCATCGCCGACGGCTATTTCGCGGACGAGGAAAGCGCGGCGGTATTTTATGCCGATCTGTCGTGGTTGTGTCTGCACCAGCACGGTGCCTTCAATTCTCCGGTCTGGTTCAATGTTGGCCTCTTTCACCAGTACGGCACCGGCCAGCACTCAGGTGAAGGCACCTGGTATTATGATCGCAACGCGGGCAAGGCGATGCGAGCGCCGACTCAATATCAATACCCTCAGGCCAGCGCGTGTTTCATTCAAGGCGTGGGCGACACGATGGAAGACATCATGAGGTTGGCAGCCTCCGAGGCGCTGTTGTTCAAATACGGTTCGGGCACCGGTTCGGACCTATCCACCCTGCGCTCCACCCGCGAAAAACTCTCAGGCGGCGGCCGCCCATCCGGCCCATTGTCCTTCCTGCGCGTCTATGACCAGGTGGCCAACGTGGTCAAATCCGGCGGCAAGACCCGCCGCGCCGCCAAGATGAACACCCTCAAGGATTGGCATCCGGACATCGAGGAATTCATCGAAGCCAAGACTCTTGAGGAGAAAAAGGCCTGGGCACTCATCGAGCAGGGCTACGATGGCAGCTATAATGGCGACGCCTACGGCTCGGTGATGTATCAAAACGAAAACCTCTCGGTGCGTGCCAGCGACGAGTTCATGCAGGCCGCCGTCGAAGGCCGCGACTGGTGGACCAAGCGCGTCAGCGATGGCGATCCCTGCGAGAAAAAGAACGCCCGCGAGCTGTTGCGCAAAATTGCCGAAGGCACCTACGTCTGTGGCGACCCCGGCATGCAGTTCGACACCACCATCCACGAATGGCACACCTGCAAAGGCACCGGCCGCCAGAATTCCACCAACCCCTGCTCCGAGTACCTGTTCCTCGACGATACCGCCTGCAACTTGTCCTCGCTCAACCTGCTGCGCTTCAAACACGCGGACGGTTCGTTTGACATCGAACGCTTCCGCTCCGCAGTGCGCATCTTCATCACCGCGCAAGAAATCCTCGTCGATAACGCCAGTTACCCGATCAAGAGCATCACCGAAAATTCGCATATTTTCCGGACGCTCGGCCTCGGCTATGCCAACCTCGGTGCCCTCATCATGAGCTATGGCCTCGGCTACGACAGCGACGAAGGTCGCGCGCTGGCCGGTGCCATCACCTCGGTGATGACCGGCCACGCCTACGCCTGCAGCGCGGAAATGGCCGCCGTCTTAGGTCCATTCAAGGGTTATCGCGACAGCCGCTGCAGCGGAGTGGACCATCCGCCTGAGAACAGCAACGAGCCGTCGATGCTCGCCGTCATTCACAAGCATCAGGCCGCCATCGAGCAAATCCAAGACGAACCACGCTCCGCACACATCAAGCAGGCCGCCCGCCATGAGTGGGAACGCGCCATCGAGTTGGGCCGCACCCACGGCTACCGCAACGCCCAGGTGACCGTGCTGGCCCCCACCGGCACCATCGGCTTCCTGATGGATTGCGACACCACGGGCATCGAACCGGAAATCGCCTTGGTCAAATACAAACTCCTCGCCGGCGGCGGGATGCTCAAAATCGTCAATCAAACCGTCGAACTCTCGCTGCGCAACCTCGGTTACAGTAAGCCGGAAATCACCGCCATCCTTGCCCACATCGAACGTTACGACACCATCGAAACCATCGTCGATGAGCAAACCGGCGAACCCGTGCGTAGCGGCCTCAAGGAGCAGCATCTATCGGTGTTCGATTGCGCCTTCAAGGCCCATCTCGGCACCCGCAGTCTGCACTACACCGGCCACATTCGCATGATGGCCGCCGCTCAACCCTTCCTTAGCGGTGCCATTTCCAAAACCGTCAACCTCCCCGAAAGCGCCAGCGTCGAGGAGATTATGCAAACTTATATTGAGGCTTGGAAACTCGGCATCAAGGCCGTCGCCATCTATCGCGATGGCTCGAAACGCAGCGCCCCGCTCAACACCCGCCAAACCAAGGACATGGGCGGCAGCGACGAGCCTGCCGCCGTCGTGGTGGTCGCCCCGGAAATGTTGGAGTTTGGCCGGCGCATCGCTGAACTGAGCGCTGAAAATGCCACCCTGCGCAAGCAACTCGACAGCCCCCATCGGCGCAAAATGGCCGACACCCGCATGTCGCTGACCCACAAGTTCGAGATTGCGGGCCACGAAGGCTATATCACCGTCGGCCTCTACGCCGACGGCCAACCCGGTGAGCTGTTCGTCCAAATGTCCAAGGAAGGCAGCACTATCGGCGGCCTCATGGACACCGTCGCCACCCTCACCTCCATCTCCCTCCAGTATGGCGTGCCGCTTGAACAAATGGTGAAAAAGTTCGCCTATCAGCGCTTTGAGCCCAGCGGATTCACCAAAAATCCTGATATTCGCACTGCTTTCAGCATCACCGACTATGTCTACCGTTGGATGGGTTGCCAGTTCATCAAGGGTTATCGCGAAGCCACCTCGCCTGATTCCGATCAGGATGACCTGCCCATGCCCGAAATCACCGAAATGGAAAAAACCGCCGTCAATCGCCCAGTGCGCGAGTTGAGCCGCACCGGCGACGACCTGACGGCGCTGCCCGCCGCCGCCGTCGGCCAAGACCGCGTCAAAACCGCCCTTGGCAGCGCCTTCATGGGCATCACCTGCTCGAATTGCGGCTCCGACAAGGTGATCCGCGCCGGCGCCTGCGGCTGCTGCACCCAGTGCGGAACCAGCCAGGGCTGTAGTTGAGCCTAGCCATGACCTACGCTGAAGCCATCGCCTGGCTGTTTTCCACCCAGATGTTCGGCATCAAGCTCGGGCTGGATGGGCCGCGGCGTCTGCTCAAGGAATTCCGCGCCTATCCAAAACATGGGGTCAGCGTCATCCACGTCGCCGGAACCAATGGCAAGGGCAGCACCTGCGCCATGATGGATGCCATCGCCCGCGCTTGCGGCAAGCGCTGCGGCCTGTTCACCTCGCCGCACCTCATCGACTTTCGCGAGCGCATCCAGGTATCCGGCCAGGAAATTCCCGAGGCGGATTGCGCCGCGGGCCTCACCGAACTGCGCGCCCTCTGCGAACGACTCGACCCGCATCCGACGTTTTTTGAAATCTCGCTGGCCCTGGCCATGCGCTGGTTCGGCCAAAGCGCTTGCGAGCTCATCCTGCTGGAAACCGGCATGGGCGGCCGCCTCGACGCCACCACCGCGGTGCCCGCCGACGTGTGCGTCTTTGCCCCCATTGGCCTCGATCACACCGAATGGCTCGGCGACACCCTAGCCCAAATCGCCGCCGAAAAGGCGGCCATTCTGGTGCCCGGCAAGCCCGCGGTTTCCGCCCCCCAAGCCGAAGATGTCCGACAAGTCCTTGAACAAGCCGCCAACGCGGCCCGCTCGCCGCTCGAATTTGTCGCAGAACCATTGTTAGGTTATGGCATCACTCTGCCCGGTGCACACCAACCGTGGAATGCCGCCCTCGCCGTCGCCGCCTTGCATCGCGCCGGGGTGGCGCTCAACTTCGACAGCATCCAACACGGCCTGGCCAACGTGCGCTGGCCCGGGCGCTTTGAGATTTTCCCCGCCGCCAACGTCGCCGGGGCCAGTGAGACGGTGGTGTTAGATGGGGCGCACAACGCGCAGGCCGCAGAAGTACTGGCCGCCACCTGGCGGGCGGCCTTTCCCGGTCAACGCCCCGCCATGGTTTTCAGCGCGGTGGGCTCCAAAGACATTGCCGGCATCCTCCGCTGGCTCGCCCCGCTCGCTTCCAAAATCTTCTTCTGTCCGGTCGCCAACCCGCGGGCCGTCTCCGGCTCGGAGCTCGCGGCTGCCCTGCCGCCGGGAGCACCGCCGCACCAGGTGTTCGGCGACTTTGCCGCTGCCTTTGCCGCTGCCCTCGCCACCAACTCACCGGTGCTCGTCGCCGGATCCCTATTCCTAGTCGGCGAGGCCCGTGCCTTGCTAACGGCCTCGCAGTTCCAATCCTCGGCTCAATAGCCATCCGCCACCCTAAGGAGCCACCACATTTTGTGGTGGCGCGGAAGCGCGGCCCATGAATGAGTGCCGAAAGCTCGCTTCAGGGTCGAGCCTTCTGCACGACGACGGCAAGGTCGTCGCTCCTCACTGCCAGTGGGTGGTGGACTGGAGGAAAGCGAGGCGTTGCTCGATATCGGCGCGGGTGATTTCCTGCAGACGACGGGTCGAAAATGCCTCGCATGTGAAGGACGCGACCACCGAGCCCTCGACGACCGCCTGGCGGATGTAGTCGAAGGTGAATTGCTCGCGGCCGGTGGCGGCCAGAAAGCCGGCCAGCGCGCCCAGAAACGAATCGCCGGCTCCGGTGGGGTCGGCCACCTCGCGCAGCGGAAACGCCGCACAGCGGAAAAAGTTGGTCGCCGATAATTCGGCGGATTTGCCGGCGGCAAATAACATCGCGCCGAATTCACCCAGCTTGATGACCACGAAGCGCGGGCCCTTGGCCAGCAAGCGTTGCCCCGCCACTACTAGATTGCTAGTCGCCACAAATTCGCGCGCCTCACCTTCGTTGATGACCAGCAGGTCGATGCGCTTGAGCACGTCGTGCAGGCGCTCGTTGGCAATGTGAATCCACAGGTCCATGGTGTCGGCCACCACGAACGGGTGGGCCGCCGTGCATTGGTCGAGCATCTGGATTTGGTTCTCCGGCGCCATGTTGGCGAGGATGACCACCGGGGCACCGGCCAGCGCTGCAGGCACCTTGACGCTCCAGTTTTCCAGCACATTGATATCGACCTGGCGGGTGCTGCGGTCATTCATGTTCTCGTGGTATTCACCCGACCACGAGAAGGAGTCGCCCTCCGAGCGCTCGAGGCCGTCGAGTGTGATGCCGCGACTCTCTAACATCGCCAGATGTTCCTGCGGAAAATCCTTGCCGATGATGCCAATGAGATGCACCGGTTTGGTGTAGTAGGAAGCCGCCAATGCGGCGTACGAGGCGGAGCCACCGAGCAGGTTGGAGGCCTCGGCAGTGGGGGTCTTGACGTGGTCGATGGCGACGGTGCCGCCGATGAGGATGGGGGTCATGGGGTGATTATTGGGGATTAGTTATATGTAAAAGACGAAAGACTTGGAGACAGAAGACAGAAGAAAAGAAGTTGCTGGATTTGATCATTACTAGCGAGACGTCTGGCTCAGACTAGGTGGGGTAAGAGGATTGATGATTGCCGACTGATGCATGTTGATTTTTGATGTGAACTTGGAGACGAGCGCCAACGCAAACTAGGCTCACATCAAAAATCCAAAATCACCACTCGTCAATCGTCAATCAATCCTGTTGTGAATAACTTGATTCAACCATACGAAATTTCGGCCTTCAAGCACTCTGGCGGGTGAACTCGCCGCCTGGCGGCCTCTTCCCTGAGAACTAATAACCCTTAACCTATAACTCCACCACCCCCTTCGTTTGGCCGTTGCCGCGGACGCGGTATTGATAGGATGTGAGTTCGCGCAGGCCCATCGGCCCGCGGGCGTGGAGTTTGTCGGTGGAGATGCCGATTTCCGCACCAAAGCCGAATTCCCCGCCATCGGCAAAGCGTGTCGAAACATTGTGAAACACGCAGGCGGAGTCCACCTCGCGCAGAAATCGCCCGGCCGCAGCTTCATCTGCGGTGACGATGCAGTCGGTGTGGTGTGAGCCATACTCGTTGATGTGCGCGACGGCCGCTTCGAGCGAATCCACCACCTTGATCGATAGAATCAGGTCGAGGTATTCGCTGCGCCAGTCGTCCTCGGTGGCGGCTGCGATGTCGGCTAGAACAGCGCGGGTGGCGGCACAACCCCGCAACTCAACGTGTTTGGCCTGCAGTGCGGTGGCGACGCGCGGCAGGAAGCTGGCGGCGATATCGCGGTGCACCAGCAGGGTTTCCAGGGCGTTGCAGACACCGCATTTCTGGGTTTTCGAGTCTACCGTTAGAGCGACCGCCATCGCAGCATCCGCGGCGGCATCCACGAAGAGATGGCAAATGCCGTCGTAGTGTTTGATGACGGGCATGCGGGCCAAGGACACCACGGTTTCAATGAGGCCCTTGCCGCCGCGCGGAATGATTAGGTCGAGCCAGCGATCCATCTGCGCCAATACCGCTACGCTTTCGCGGTCGGTGAACGGAATAAGTTGGATCGCGTGCTCGGGCAGACCCGCCGCCGCGCCGCCCGCTTGCAGCACTTCGGCAATGGCGCGGTTCGAGTGAATCGCCTCGCTGCCGCCACGAAGAATGGTGGCGTTACCGGTCTTAAAACACAGCACGGCGGCATCGGCGGTGACGTTAGGACGGCTCTCATAAATGATGCCGATCGTACCGATGGGCACCCGAACTTGTTGGATGTTGAGGCCGTTAGGGCGTTGCCATGCGTCAATCACTTGACCCACCGGATCGGCCAAGGTCGCCACTTGCTCGATGCCAGCTGCCATCGATTCAATGCGGGCTTCATCCAGGCGCAAGCGGTCTAACATGGCTGCGGAGAGCGGCTTGACTGACGCTGAGGCAGCGGCCATGTCCAGCGCATTGGCAGCAAGCAGAGCGGGGCTAGCGTCGCGCAGGGCGGCGGCCATCGCGTGCAGGATGGTATTTTTGTGCTCGCTATCGAGTTGGGCGAGACGATAGGCCGCCGCGCGGGCTTGGCGGCCCATCAGGTGAATGGTATCGGAAATTGAAGCGGACATGTTAGGAAGATGGCAGAGGTGGAATGACGGACGTGAAAATTCAACGAGCCGGCCGGGCGGCAGTCGCCGGATGCGTTAGCCTCTGGGGTGGAAGCGGGTGGAGATGCCTGTGCCGGCGATGATGTCGGCGAGACGCTCGGGGTGACGGCCGTTGGCGATGTGGGTTTCGATCCCGGCATCCACCGCATAGCGGATGGCTCCGAGCTTGGAGGCCATACCGCCCATGGAAAAGCGCCCCTTATCCAGTCGCACATGGTGAAAGGCACGATCCATGTCAGCCACCTCCGGAATGAGCGCGTTGGTTTCCGGGTCCAACAGTCCGTCGGTGCTCGTCAGCAGGACGATGCG
This sequence comes from Verrucomicrobiota bacterium, assembly GCA_008932955.1. GTDB lineage: Bacteria > Verrucomicrobiota > Verrucomicrobiia > Verrucomicrobiales > Akkermansiaceae > Luteolibacter. The sequence goes on along the minus strand of WBXE01000001.1, from coordinate 6,761 downwards.
GCGCGCATCGACGAGTTTTGCCACCTGGACCGAAAGCATGTCGTTGTCGCCGAATTTCAACTCCTCGACGGCCACCGAGTCATTTTCATTGATGATGGGCAGGATCCGCGGTTCGACGAGTAAGCGACGAAAGGTGTCGCTCACATAGGCGGCACGCTCCGGCGTGGCTAAGTCTGCCGCGGTGAGCAGGACTTGGGCAATGGTGATGTCGAAATTGGCAAACAGACTGCTGTACGTCTGCATGAGCTGTGCCTGGCCCACCGCCGCACAGGCTTGGCGGGTGGCGGTCTCTTGCGGATACTCAGAGAGGCCGAAGGCCGCCAAGCCCGATCCCACCGCGCCTGATGACACAAACAAGCAGCGATGACCCGCATCCACCAACCCCGCGATGGCAGCCACCAGATGTACCAGCGCGGCGCGATCCAAGGTGCCATTGCCGGAATTTGTCAGAACGCCGGTGCCGGCTTTGATAAGTGTTAGATCGGATGACATATATGGAATGGCGGAGTTTAATAACCCATACCTCACTCTTCGTCCTTGGCGCCCTTGACCCGGACCTTGCCGCGGAGTTTGGCTTCGATGAATGCGTCGAGATCTCCATCCATCACATCCTGGATGTTGCCGCTTTCCTCGCCGGTGCGTAGGTCGAGAACTTTTTGATAGGGTTGGAAGACATACGAACGAATTTGGTTGCCCCACGAGACATCGCCTTTTTCGCTGTAGGCGCGGTCGGATTCGGCGCGTTGTTTGTCTTCCTCGATGGTGTAGAGCTTGGACTTGAGGATTTCGAAGGCGAGTTCGCGGTTGGCGCCCTGCGAGCGGGCCGCAGTGGAGCGAATCAGAATCCCGGTGGGAAGGTGGCGCAGCAGCACCGCGGTTTCCACCTTGTTGACGTTTTGGCCGCCCTTACCGCCGGAACGGGTGGTGGTGATCTCAATGTCCGTCAGGTTGATCTCAATCTTGATCTCCTTGGAAACTTCCGGGTTGGCGTCGATCGACGCAAACGAGGTGTGGCGTTTGGCGGCCGCATCGAACGGGGAAATGCGCACCAAGCGATGCACCCCACGCTCGCACTTGAGAAACCCGTAGGCATATTCGCCGGCGATGCGCAGCGTGCATGAGCGCAGGCCCGCCTCATCACCGTCCTGCCAGTCGAGGGTTTCCACGGTGAAGCCGCGGCGCTCGGCCCAGCGGCAATACATGCGGTGGAGCATTTGCGCCCAATCACAGGCTTCGGTGCCGCCCGCGCCGGCCTGAATCACCAGGAAGCAGGACGAATTATCGCTTGGCTGGTCGAGCAGGGTGAGCAATTCATAGGAGCGAATGTCGTCCTCGAGGGTTTCGGCATTATGGATCGCCTCGCGCGCCAATTCGGCATCATCGTATTCCTTGGCTAGGGCGACTCCTTCGTCGATGTCCGCCACCCGCGCTTCAAGCTTGAGAAAACTCTCAAGCTTCTTTTTCAATGCGCTGGCCTTCGAGCTGACAGATTTGGCATGGTCCGCATCGTTCCAGAAGGCTGGCGAGCCCATTGCCTCCTCGAGGGTGTTGATTTCATTTTCAAGGGTAGGGACGTCAAAGATACCTCCTGAGCATCGACAGGCGGCGCTTGAGGCCGCTGATGTCGAGCGCCAGGAGGTCGGCGGTAGGAAGTAAGGACATGCGGCCGGAAGAGAAGACCATTTCAAGCTGGCAGGCAAGCCGGAAGATGCAGCGAAATTGGGCCCGGGGTGACCGGGTATGGAACTGGGAGTAACTCGAGCTAAGGTGCCACCACATTCGTGTGGTGGTAGCTGAAGAGCTGCCCATGAATGAGTGCCGAAGGCTCGGTTCATGGGCGTTGCTTCCGCACGACGACAGTAAGGTCGTCGCTCCCTACGACGACAGTAAGGTCGTCGCTCCCTACGATGACAGTAAGGTCGTCGCTCCCTACGATGACAGTAAGGTCGTCGCTCCCTACCATGCCGCAGCCGGGCCATGTGAGTCGGGAGGCTGCGGATTGCGAGTCCGACTCGACAAGCGCCTCCATCGCGGGGTAGGTTCGCGCCGTGCGGCACTTTTTCGCCACGTTTATGACCCAGCAACAACGCGCCGACCACCTCCTGCGTCGCCTCAACGAGCTTTACCCGGCGCCCCCGATTCCGCTCACCCACCGGGACGCCTACACGCTGCTGGTGGCCGTGCTGCTTTCGGCACAGTGCACTGACGTTCGGGTCAACCAGGTCACTCCAGCCTTGTTTGGCTTGGCAGACAACCCGGGAGACATGATGCGGGTGGCGGTGGATGACATTCTGGCGGTGGTCCGCCCCTGCGGCCTTGGGCCGCGCAAGGCGGCGGCGATTTCGCAGCTTTCAAAAATCCTGGTCGAACAACACGGCGGTGAAGTTCCGGCGGATTTTGCCGCGCTGGAAGCGCTTCCTGGTGTGGGTCACAAGACCGCTTCGGTGGTCATGGCGCAAGTATTCGGGGTGCCGGCGTTTCCGGTGGACACGCATATTCACCGGCTTGCCAAGCGGTGGAAACTGAGTTCTGGTAAAAATGTGGAATGCACCGAGCGCGACCTCAAGCGGCTGTTTCCCCGCGGGTCATGGAACTGCTTGCACCTTCAAATCATCTATTACGGCCGGGAGCACTGCAGCGCCCGGGCTTGTGATGGAACCCGTTGCCTGCTCTGCCGCGAACTTTTTGCCAAGCCGGCGTAAGACCCAAGCCGACAAGCCGCAAGATAAGAGCAGATGCAGAAGCGCTGCGCTCTCTTATCTTGTCTTGTGACTTCAAGTCTTGAGCCTAAGGCGAAGCCGCCCTAGAGGTATCTGGCTTGCAGGTGGGCGAGGTAGGCGCTGGGTGAGGGGGCCTTGCCGCTGGCTTGGGTGATGAGTTCGGCGGAATCGAGGGTCGCCCCGTGGCCGTGGATGGATTTGCGCAACCAGGCCAGCAGCGGGGCGTAGTCGGCTTGCTCGCAGGCGGCGGCAATCTGCGGGTCGGAGCAGGCGGCGGCATGCAGTTGGGCAGCATTGATATTGCCGAGCGAATACGTGGCAAAATACCCCAATCCGCCCATTGCCCAGTGAATATCCTGCAAGCAGCCTTCGCGAGCATCCACCGGGGTGAAACCGAATAGCTCGCGGAAGCCTTCATTCCACGCGGCGGGAATGTCCGCCACCGCCAGGCTGCCATTCACCATTTGGCGCTCGATGCCGAAGCGCAGCAAAATGTGCAGGTCGTAGGTGGCTTCGTCCGCGTCGACCCGGATCGGTGAAAACTCAGCGCGCCATAGGTAGCGAAGGAAATTTTCCAAGGGGAAACGGGCCAACTGTGGGAAACAGTCCTGGGCCACGGGATACCAGCGGTTCCAGAACGCCCGCGACCGGCCGATGTGGTTTTCCCAAAGCCGCGACTGGGATTCGTGAATACCCAGCGACAGCGGACTGCCGGAAGGCAGGCCGAAGTCATCCGCGGGCAAGCCCTGATCATACAACCCGTGACCCGCCTCATGCAACACCCCGAACAGCGACGAGGTAAAATCCCCCTCATCGTAGCGTGTGGTCAGACGCACGTCGCGCGGCCCCAGCGTCGTGCAAAACGGGTGATGGGTCGTGTCGATGCGTCCGGCTTGAAAATCAAACCCGATGGCCTCAGCAATCTGCGCGTTGAGCCGCTGCTGCCCGCTGATCGGATAGGGCCCGGGCGGCAAGCCGGGGGCCTGCGCAGCGGAAATCTCCACGGCACTCGCCGCAATCCGCCGCAACTCAGGCCGCAGCGAATCAAACAAGGCCGCCACCGCCGCCGTGCTGGTGCGCCGTTCATAACCATCTAACAAGGCGTCGTACGGCTCATCGGGATAGCCCCAGCGCTCGGCTTTTTCCCGCGCAATCTCCAGCAACCCGGTAAGGTGCGGCGCAAAACCCGCAAAATCCGCCCGCTCACGGGCCTCTGCCCAAGCGTGCTTGGCCAACGAGCAAGCCGCGGCTTCACGCGCCACCAGCGCCACGGGCAGCTTGGTGGCGCGATCAAACATGCGGCGCATTTCCCGCAGGTTGGCGCGCAGGGTGAAGTCGGCGTCGGCCGCGCCCGCTTCGGCCTCTTCGAGAGCGCGCTGCCACGCGGCTGAGGTGGCTAACTCATGGGCTTTGGCCGTCAGCCACGACAATTGCCTGGCGCGGTGCGCGGCTGCCGCAGGCGGCAAATAGGTTTCCTGATCCCAGCCAAGCACCGCCTCGCTCGATCCAATCACCGCGTGCTCACGCGCCAAATCAAAAATGTGCATGCGCCCGTCATGCCTTAAATTCGCCTCCCGGCAAAGCCGGAAATCCGCGCATTGTGCATGAGTCATGACGTCAGTGGGGGTGGCGTGCTTTGATGACGGTGGGCTCGCCACAATAGGGGCAACGAAACCAGCCTCTGAACACCACCGAGATGGCGACCCGCAACGGGTGACTGCCAAAAAGGGAGTGGATGCCGCGATGAGTCGAGCAAGCCTCGTGTGCCATCGGGTGGCCCATGCACAATGGGCAACTGGCGCGATCAGCCAAAAGCCACTGCACAACTCCAACGCATGCGGCAAGCCAAATTAAGCTGATACAAAGCTGAGTGAGCGCGTTGTTGGCGACGCACAGCGAATAAGCAAGCGTTACGGCGGCGCTGATGACCAGAGCCCATTTGCCAAGCAGCAACCCAGCAGTGCAGCGAAAGCGGGTCACTGCGTAGGAATTGGGAAGTCGGTGCATGGGGGATGCTGCTGATGGGTTCGTAATCCATGGTTAGATCGAGCCGAATCTGCGTCGATCTGCATATTATGTGCGGAAAATATCACAAGGCCTGTTTTTCGCCAGTAGTAATTAAGTATGTTTATCAATTGGGAACCATGCCCCAGCGTGGCAAGCAGGGATTTGCCCGCCTCGCGGCGCAACCACCCCACCCAGCGGTCCTCCTGCGCATGAACAGGTGTCTCGGCGAGATCTCAATTTTCGATTCAGTCGCTCCTCAATGTCGACCCGCATCGTTCATCCTCTCGAGTGACTTGACTCCCAAACGTTCCGTTAGGGAGCGACGACTTTACTGAAGTCCTGCGGAAGGCTCGATCATGTAGGAGAGTTTTTGGCGCTGACTCATGGCCAGCCACCCGCTACCACCACAAAATGTGGCGGCTCCTTAGCACCCAAAGTGACGCCCAATCCCACACTCTCATTCCCGCTTCTTGTGCTGGAAACTAACAAGCTCTTTGCGTCATCTAAAACGGGCCAATCCCTCGCTTTGAATCGCCAGCACAATCGAGCGTGAGAAATTTCACGCTATGCTGGCTTGACAAGCAGGGTTTACCTGACAGCCTCCGGGCCGCCCGGTTCGGGAGGCATCGGCTTTTGCTTTTTCCTCCGCACCGCACCTACTCACCTCCAGATCATAACACCACGATGGCCACTAAAAAACAGGCAGTCAAATCCGCTGCCAAGAAATCCGCCCCGCAAGCTGCCAAGAAGTCCGCTGCCAAACCGGCAGTGAAAAAAGCCCCGGCAGCCAAGAAGTCCGCCGCCAAACCGGCAGCGAAGACAGCCCCGGCAGCCAAGAAGTCCGCCGCCAAGCCGGCAGCCCAAAAGTCCGCCACCCCCAAAGCCATCAAATACGTCTACACTTGGGGCGCCGGCAAAGCCGACGGCAACGGCAGCATGAAAGCCCTGCTGGGCGGCAAGGGCGCCAATCTCGCCGAGATGACCCGCATCAACCTGCCAGTGCCTCCGGGGTTCACCATGACCACCGAGGTGTGCACCTATTTTTATGACCACAAGCGCAGCTACCCGTCGGTACTCGAAGCGCAGGTCAAGGCTGGCATCGTCAACATGGAAAAGCTGATGGGCTACAAATTTGGCGATGCCAAAGGCTTCCCGCTGCTGGTAGCGGTGCGCTCGGGCGCCCGCGATTCGATGCCCGGCATGATGGATACCATTCTCAACCTTGGCCTCAATGACGACACCGTCAAATCCCTGGCCGCCGCCACCAAAAACGAGCGCTTCGCCTGGGATTGCTACCGCCGCTTCATCCAGATGTATGGCGACGTGGTCATGGGCGTGCAAAAACTCGAAGGCGAAGAGCACGAGCCGTTTGAAACCGTTATCGAAAATTACAAACACGAACAACACGGCGAAAACATCATCGACAGCGATCTATCTGCTGCCGATAACCAGGAACTCGTCAAGCGCTTCAAGGCGCTGGTCAAGGCACGCTGCGGCAAATCCTTCCCCACCGACCCCTGGCAACAACTCATGGGTGCCGCCGGCGCTGTCTTCGGCTCGTGGATGAACGACCGCGCCAGCGTCTATCGCCGCAAATACAACATTCCCTCCGCTTGGGGCACCGCCGTCAACGTGCAGGCCATGGTCTATGGCAATACCGGCCCAACCTCCGGCTCCGGCGTCGCCTTCACCCGCAACCCGGCCAACGGCACCGACGAATTTTACGGTGAATTCCTCATCAACGCCCAGGGCGAGGACGTCGTCGCCGGCGTGCGCACCCCCGAGCCGGTGCTCAATCTGAAAAAGGAGATGCCCAAGTCCTATGCTGAATTGCTCAAGGTGCGGCAGATCCTTGAGAAACATTTTAAGGACGTGCAGGACGTTGAGTTCACCATTCAGGAAGGCAAGCTCTTCATGCTGCAAACCCGCAATGGCAAACGCACCGCCGCGGCCGCCCTCAAAATCTCCATGGACATGGTGAAGGAAAAACTCATCGACTGGGAAACCGCCGTGTTGCGCAACCCAGCCGATCAG